>NZ_JAWDID010000076.1:0-23881 GCF_032464875.1 Allobosea rubneri | reverse complement strand
CGCGTTAGGCAGGCAAAGGCGGGCGCTAGGTCGCCCGCGTTTTCTTTCGGGCCGTCTCCTGGCCGCCGCTCTTCTTGCCGCCGACTCGGTCGACCTTGAGCAGTTTCAGGCCTCTGGCCTTCTCGTAGCCATGGATCTCCTTCACATCGAGCTTGCGCATGAAGGTGATCGTCTCATGGGTCACGACCTGGCCGGGCACCAGGATCGGGAAGCCCGGCGGGTAGGGGATCACGAAATTGGCCGAGACCATGTCCGGCCCGTCCTTCAGGCGGCGGTCGCATTCGGCGCTGTCGATCGGGACGTATTCGCACTGCTCTTCGTCATAGGCGCCGAAGAAGGCCGAGCGGATATCGCCCTCGGGCGTGATGTCGCCGGCATCCTGCCGGAAGGTCTCGTGGAAATGGCTGAAGTTCGGCAGGTCCGGCACGTCCTTCATCAGGCTCTGGACCTTCGCGGTGAAGGCCGTGCGCTCCGACACTCCGCCATGCTTGAGGCGCGTCTCGATGCTTTCGCTGATCTTCAGGAGGACGCTGATCAGCAGGGCGACGTCGCTGCGGGTGTTGTTGATGTTGGACTGCAGCAGCACAGAGTTTCGCGAGGTCTTGTTGACCTGGATGTTGTATTGCGAGGCGAGCAGCCCCTTGAAGCTGGTACCGTCGAAGCCGGCCGTGCCGCAGACCAGGGTCATGCGGGTCGGATCGAGGCAGAACTCGTCCTCGCGCATGCTGCGCAACTGGTCGTCCCAGCGGGTTCCGGGCGCCAGGAAGTCGACGAAGCCGCTGCGGCGGTATTCGGCGGGCACCATGCCGTCCGCGCCGACGATGCTGAAGTACTTGGCGATCACCGGGTGCGAGTTGATCTCGCGGCGAATGTCGAGCGCGACCTCGATCGCATTCATCACCAGCCCGTAGCCCTCGAGCTCCATCTGCCGCCTGGCGACATCGAGGCTGGCGATCAGCTGCTGGTTGGGGCTGGTCGAGGCGTGGGTGAACACGGCCTCGTGGAACTGCGCCTCGACCCTGTGGAAGTCGACGTCGCGCACCAGCACCATCGAGCCCTGCCTGATCGCCGACATCGACTTGTGGGTCGAGTTGGTCTGGTAGACCCGCAGGCGGATGGCGCGCGGATCGGGGACGAGGCGGGTATCGAGCAGCTTTTCGAGCGATGGTGTCGCGCCCAGTTCCGTGACCTGGCGCTCATGCTGGGCGAGCGCCTCCGGCGTCTTGGCCCAGGCCTCGATGTCGGCGGCAGCGCCCATGCCGGTGCGCGGCCGCAGGAAGGGCGACCAGCGCGCGAAGCCGAACCAGGCTTCGTCCCAGAGGAAGATCAGGTCCGGCTTGATCGCCAGACATTCCTCCATCACCCGGCGCGTATTGTAGATGTGGCCGTCGAAGGTGCAGTTGGTCAGGTCGACCATCTTGACCCGGTCGAGCCGGCCTTCGGCCTTCAGGTCGAGCAGGGCCTTCTTGATGGTGCGCAGCGGTACCGCCCCGTACATCGAGAATTCGACCATCGGGAACGCTTCGACATAGAAGGGCTGCGCGCCGCTCAGCACCAGGCCGTAATGGTGCGATTTGTGGCAGTTGCGGTCGAGGATCACGATGTCGCCCGGCGCGATCAGCGCCTGCAGCACCATCTTGTTCGAGGTACTGGTGCCGTTGGTCACGAAGAAGACGTGGTCGGCGCCGAAGGCGCGCGCCGCCATCTCCTGCGCCCGCTTGATGTTGCCGGTCGGCTCGAGCAGGCTGTCGAGCCCGCCGGTCGTGGCGCTGCTCTCCGCCAGGAAGAGGTTGATGCCGTAGAACTGGCCCATATCGCGGATCCAGGCCGAGCGGAACACCGACTTGCCGCGCGCGATCGGCAGCGCGTGAAAGGTGGCGATCGGCCTTTGCGCATAGAGCTTGAGATTGTCGAAGAAGGGCGTGTCGAAGCGCGCCTTGATCCCCTCCAGAACAGAGAGGTGCAGCTCGAGCGGCTCCTCGACCTGGTACATCACCCGGCGGATCATCGCGGCGCGCGGGTCGCCGGCGAGCTTTTCGACACGTCGGTCTGAAAGCAGATAGATGTCGAGCTCGGGCCGGATCGACTTCAGTCCGGCGGCGAGGCGCAGGGCGAGGTCCGCCTCGTCCACCTGGTCGAGGAGTGGCTGCTGTGCCGCGAGCACGCTGCGCAATACGGGCGCGTCGTGGCGGGAGCGGAGCGTGAAGCCCTCATAGATGGCGACGGCTGCGATGTCGGGATTGACCACGGCCGCGCAGATCGCGTCCTCCAGGCTGCCGACCAGCACCGCCTCGTAGACGAAAGCGTCCTCGGACCGGCGCAATCGGCGGAACTCGGCTGCGATATGCGGCCAGCGCCCGGCCGGAGCCGGCGTCACGGTCAGCATCTCGAAATAGGGGCGGCTCGTGCCGTCCGCCGCCGAGGCGGGAACGATGTCGACTGGCTCAGCCAGGGACAGATCGGCCGCCTGCCACTCCTTGGCATCGTGCTTGTAATTGCCGGTTATGATGGCGATCGAGATGCGCTTGGCGAGCGACAGGAAGCCGTTCGCGTCGTCGTTCTGCAGGAGGCCGCGCAGGGCGGCGAGAAGGTCCGCGCCGGGGAAGGCGTGGAACTCCTCGGAAACGCCCAGATCGTTCAGCGCTACTTCGACGGCGCGCCTGTTCTTCGTCCCGGACGACCAGGACCGCGCCGCGGCATGAAGGTCTCGCCAGCGATCGGTTCGGCCGGAAGGAGCCGAGAAGAAATGATCGATAGAGAGCGATTCCTGAACGGTGGGAGCCATATCGGATCCTTCCCTGTCGCGAGGCCCGACCGCTCATGCGCGCCCGCGCTGCATACGAAGCTGCCGCTGCGTCACTAGAGCTCTCGTACAGGTCAGATCATCACAACCGGGGTCTCCGGCGTATTGTCCTTGGGGACAGGTTCTGGTTCTTGCCGCAGCCAATTCGCCAGTAGCAACGCGACAACGCCAACCGGCGGCGAGCTAAACCGCGCTTGCGACGCGGCTCTGCCACGTCGCAGGCGCGCGGGACGATCTTTGGCAGGCGCCTTGGAATTCCGGCCGTGATTGGCGGGAGCGCGACGGACGTCGTGCCTCCCTGCGTCGGGTGCACGGTCCGGGCATGTGGCGAGGTTTCGCTCTGACGGCGCGGCCTGTCGTGCCCTCGGCCTGCAGATCGCAAAAGCCGAGGGGTTATCGGTGAAGTGCTTGAAGCTTCAGGCCACGGCCTCGGCCTGCGGCTGCAGTTCCTCGATGCAGGGGATGCGGCCTTCGAACCAGTAGGCGGCGGCCGCGCGCGACATCGCGGCGCCGTCATGGCCGATGCCCGGAACGGTGATCAGCGACCAGTTGCAGGGCAGGCCGAGCCTGGCCGCCTCCGCCCTGGCGAAGTCGAGCATGAAATGGGCGCGGGCATAGCGCATCGGCCCCTGGGCCAGCGCCTCTGCCTGGGCCGGCAGGTTGGGATCGCTGGTGACGATGTCCTGGTCGCCGGCGAATATCACCATCGGCCAGGCGAGCCAGCGCGCCAGCTCCGCCTCACCGAGACCGAGCCCAGCGAGCCCTTCCGGGAAGCGCCGCTCCAGCGTCGGCAGCGTGTACCAGCCGGAATTGGCGGCGAAGGCGACCGAGAAGGGCGTTTCGCTCTGCGTCGCCAGCAGGCGGTGGACGAACTGGCCGCCGGCGGAGTGGCCGAACAGCCGGACCTTGTCGCGGGTGGTGACGCCGGCCTTGCGCAAGGCGGCCAACACACGGGCGGGCACGGCATAGAGCCAGTCGGCTTCAGCGGCGATCGCGCCGTCCTCGCCGACGACGAGGCCGTTGTTGTAGCCCTCGGCCTGCGGGAAATGCGCGTTGCCGAAGGTCGGGGCGACGATCAAGAGGTTGTGCTTCTCGGCGGCGTCGATCCAGAAATCGCGATAGTCGTCGCCATTGCGCAGCATGCCGTGCTGGACGAAGACGACCTCGTCCTCCGGCCGGTGCCTTGCCGGGCGATAGAAGTTGACCTCCAGCGGGCGCTGCGGATGGCGGGCGTCGACGAAGGGCAGGGAGCTGCGGCCCTGCGGCGGATCGAGCGTGAGCGTGGTCATGCGGCCTTCGGTGTTGTGTGCAGGTGGCAGGCGGCGCTGCGGCCGGGGGCGATCTCGGTGAGGTCCGGGCGGACCTCACGGCAGACCGCCATGGCGTGCTCGCAGCGCGGGTGGAACGGGCAGCCGGAGGGCGGCGAAAGCGGCGAGGGCAGTTCGCCCTTGAGCGGCTGGAAGCTGCTCTTGCGCCGCTCTGCGGAGGGAATCGCCTTGATCAGGGCGGCGCTATAGGGGTGCGCCGGCTCGGCGAAGATCGCGGTGGCGCTTCCGATCTCGACGATGCGGCCGAGATACATGATCGCGACCCGGTCGCTGATATGGCGCACGAGGCCGAGATCATGGCTGACGAAGAGATAGGTCAGGCCGTGCCGCTCGCGCACATCCATGAACAGGTTGATCACCTGCGCCTGGATCGAGACGTCGAGGGCCGAGACCGGCTCGTCGCAGACCAGGAATTCGGGTTTCACCGCGAGCGCCCGGGCGATGCCGATGCGCTGGCGCTGACCGCCGGAGAACTGGTGCGGATAGCGTTCGCGATAGGCGAGATCGAGCCCGACCTCGCTGAGCGCCCGGTCGACCGCGCCGTCGAGCTCGGCCTTCGGCACGAGCTTGTGGACCGACAGCGCCTCGCCGACGATGCGGTTCACCCGCATGCGCGGGTCGAGTGAGGCATAAGGGTCCTGGAAGATCATCTGGACCTTGAGCAGATAATCGAGCCGGTCCTTGCCCTTCAGCGCCGCGGCCGAGCGGCCCTTGTAGAAAACCTCGCCCTCGGTCGGCGGCAGGATGCCGGTGGCGATGCGCGCCAGCGTCGACTTCCCGCAGCCGGATTCGCCGACGAGGCCGAGCACCTCGCCCTTGCGGACGCTGAGGTCGACACCGTCGACTGCCTTCAGGGTCGAGGGCGGCGCATGCCGGCCGATCGCGGTCAGGATGCGCTCGGCGATGTTGGCCTTGCCGCGGAAGTATTTGCGGACGCCGCGCAGCTCGAAAAGGGTCTCGCTCATGCCGCTACCCGATCAGGAACTGGGTTGTGGCAGCGCAGCGTGCGGCCGTCATGGGCTTCCGGCTGCGGATCGCTTTCGGCGCAGACGGGCAGGGCCCGCTCGCAGCGCGGCCGGAACGGGCAGCCGGAGGGGCGCGAGTCGATGCGCGGCGCCATGCCGTCGATCTGGTGCAGACGCTCGCCCGGCTCGACCATCGCCGCCGAGGAGTTGAGCAGGCCGAGCGTATAGGGGTGGCGCGGCCGGTCGAGCACGGTCTCGACATCGCCGATTTCGACGATGCGGCCGGCATACATCACCGCCACGCGGTCGGCGAGTTCGGCGACCACGGCGAGGTCGTGGGTGATCCAGATCACGGCGGCGCCGCTCTCGCGCGAGAGCTTCTGCACCTCATAGAGGATCTGCGCCTGGATGGTGACGTCGAGCGCGGTGGTCGGCTCGTCGGCGATGATCAGGTCGGGGTCGTTCAGGAGCGCGGTAGCGATCGCGACGCGCTGGCGCATGCCGCCGGAGAATTCGTGCGGATACTGCTTGAGGCGGGCCTCGGGCGAGGAGATGCCGACCCGGGCCAGCGCCTTGGCCGCCTTGGCGAGCGCCTCCTCGCGGCTGCAGCTGCGATGCTCGAGGATGGCTTCGCTCATCTGCTCGCCGATGCTGAGCACCGGGTTCAGGGTCATCAGCGGGTCCTGGAAGATCATCGCGATCCGGTCGCCGCGGAGCTGGCGCAGCTGTTCCTGCGAGGCGGCGCGCAGATCGGTGCCGTCGAACAGCACCTCGCCGGCGACGACCTCGCCCGGCGGGTCGATCAGCTGCACCAGCGAGAAGCCGGTCACCGACTTGCCCGAGCCGGATTCTCCGACGAGGCCGAGCACCTCGCCTTTGGCGACGCTGAAATCGACGCCGTCGACCGCCGGCCAGGCGCCGTCCTGCGCATGGAACACGGTCTTGAGGCCGCGCACGGAAAGGAGGGGAGCGTCGGTCATGCGCGCACGTTGAAGCTGCGGCGCAGACGATCGCCGACGAGATTGAGTGACATGATCAAAAGAACCAGCGCGATGCCGGGGAAGACGGCGATCCAGTATTCGCCGGAGAGCAGGAACTCGAAGCCGTTGGCGATGAGCAGGCCGAGCGAGGGCTGCGTCACCGGCACGCCGACGCCGAGGAAGGAGAGCGTCGCTTCCAGCGTGATCGCCGAGGCGATGCTGATCGAGGCGACGACGAGCACCGAGCCGACGGAGTTCGGCAGGAGATGGGCGAGCATGATGTGACGGGTCGGCAGGCCGAAGTTCACGGCCGCCTCGATATATTCCTTGCGCCGCTCGACCATGGCCGCCGCCCGCATCAGCCGCGCATATTGCGCCCATTGCACCAGCACGATGGCGAGGATGACCTTGTCGACGCCGCGGCCGATCGAAGCCAGCAGCACGAGCGCGACCAGGATCGAGGGGAAGCCGAGCATGAAGTCGACGAGGCGCATGATGAGGGCGTCGATCGTGCCGCCGAACTGCGCCGCGGCGAGCCCCGCCATGATGCCGATGGCGAGCGCGCCGGCGGTCGAGGCGAGGCCGACGAGCAGGCTGGTGCGCAGGCCGTAGAGGATGGCGCTCAGCATGTCGCGGCCCTGCGCGTCGCTGCCGAGCCAGAAGGTGAAGCCGCTCATGCCCTGCTCGCCGGGGGCGAGCCGGTTGTCCATCACGCTGAGCGAGCCGAGATCGTGCGGATTCTGCGGCGCGATCACCGGCGCGAGCAGTGCGAGCACGACCATGATGCCGAGCAGGATCGCTGCGCCGCGCGTGGTCGGGCGGTTGCGGAGGCGGCGCAGCACCTTCTCGCGCAGGGGCGTGTCGGCCTTGGTCGGCCCGGCGAGGCGGGAGGCGTCCATGCTCATGCCTGTTCTCCGGCGAGCTTCACCCGCGGGTCGAGCGCGGCATAGAGCACGTCGACGAGGAAATTGACGGTGACGAAGAGCAGCGTCGCGAGCAGGACGTAGGCGACGACCACCGGGCGATCGAGCTGGTAGACCGAGTCGATCAGCAGCTTGCCCATGCCCGGCCAGGCGAAGACCGTCTCCGTGATTGTCGAGAAGGCGACGAGGCTGCCGAACTCGACGCCGACCACGGTGACGACCGGGATCAGGATGTTGCGGAGCACATGCCGGTTGACGATGCGCCGCGGCCGCACGCCCTTGGCGCGGGCATATTTCACATAGTCCTGGGTCATCGTCTCGGTGGTGCCGGCGGCGACGAGGCGCACGATCAGCGCGAGATTGGGGATTGCGAGGTTGAGCGCGGGCAGGGCGATGTGCTGCAGCCCGTCGAGGGTCAGAAGGCTGGTCTGGACGCCGAGCACCGAGACGGTCTCGCCGCGGCCGGCCGTCGGCAGCCAGCCGAGCAGCACGGCGAAGAGCAGGATCAGCATCATGCCCTTCCAGAAGCTCGGCAGTGAGAAGCCGAGCACGGTGCCGGCCATGACGATGCGGGCGCGGCGACTGTCGGGGTTGAGGCCCGCCATCAGCCCGAGCGGGATGCCGGCGGCGAGCGCCAGCGTCATCGCCAGCAGCACGAGCTCGAAGGTCGCCGGCAGCCGCGCCAGGATGAGCTGCACCGCCGGGACGCCATGCACGAAGGAGCGGCCGAGATCGCCCTTCAGCGCATTGCCCATGAAGGTCAGGTATTGCTGCCAGACCGGCAGGTCGAGCCCGAGCCGCTGGATCAGCGCTTGCCGGTCCGCTGCGCTGGCCTGCGGCGAGACCAGGAGCTCGATCGGATCGCCGATGCCGTAGACGGCGAAGAAGACCACGACCGAGACCGCGAGCAGCACGAGCACGCTCTGGATCAGCCGTTGCAGGACATAGGCGGTCATCGGTGACGCTCGACCGGTTGAATGGTCATTCCGGGCTCAGCGCTGGGCGCCGGCCCGGAACGACGATGTTGCTTGCTGTCGCGAGGGGCGTCGCCGGCTTACTTCGCCGGCTTCACCGACATGGCGAGGGTGAACTGGTCAGCGCGACCGGTGATCTTGAGATCGGCCTTGCCGGCCCAGATGCCGCTTTCGAAGTGCAGCGGGATGAACGCGCCGTCTGCGAGGACGATGGTCATGGCCTGCTGCAGCAGCTCCTCGCGCTTCTTGTCGTCGAGCGTCGAGATCGCGGCGCGGATCACCTTGTCGTATTCGTCGTTCTTGTAGCCGCCATAGTTCGAGCCGCCGATCGTCTTGTCCTCGTTCGGGGTCGGCGGCCACTGGCGCAGGAAGGACGAGGCCTCGCCGGTGTTCGAGCCCCAGCCGCCGAGCGCGACGCTGAATTCCTTCTTGGCGCGGCGCGGGAAGTAGATCGCGCGGGTCATCGCGTCGACCTCGGCCTTGATGCCGATCTGGGTCAGGTACTGGGCGACCGCCTGGGTGATCTGGCTGTCGTTGATGTAGCGGTCATTGGTCGCCGAGAGCGTCAGCTGGAAACCGTTGGGGTAGCCGGCTTCGGCGAGCAGCTTCTTGGCCGCGGTCGGGTCGTAGGGGATCTTCGCCGGGTTCGCCAGCGTGCCGAACATGCCGGTCGGCAGGAACTGGTAGGCCGGCTCGGCGGCACCGTCCATGATGCGCTTGGCGATGGCGTCGCGGTCGATGGCGAGCGACATCGCCTTGCGCACGCGGGCATCCTTCAGCGGGTTCTTGCCGTCGGGCGCCTTGACGAAGGGGCTGTCGTCGCGGTCGACGTCGAGCTGGAAGTAGATGATGCGGGTCGAGGGGGTGATGACATGGGCGAAGCGCTTGTCGCCCTTGATCCGGTTGAGGTCGCGCGCGGCCGGGCTCTCGATCACGTCATAGTCGCCGGCGAGCAGGCCGGCGAGGCGCGGGCCGGCATTGGTCACAGGCAGGAAGCGCACGCTCGCCCAGGGCTCGGCCTCGCCCCAGTAGTTGGGATTGCGCTCGAGCTCGATCGCTGAGCCGCGGACATAGGACTTCAGCTTGTACGGGCCGGTGCCGATCGCCATCGAGCCGTCGTTGAAGTTGTTGACGGTCGGCCAGGGGCCGGTGACGCCGCAGTTCTTCTCGACGTCGTAGGTGATGTCGCCGTGCTGGACGATCGAGGCGGAGAGGATCGGCAGGCCCGAGAGCAGGGTCGGCAGCAGCGGCTCCGGGGTCTTGGTCTCGATCACCAGCGTGTTGGCGTCCGGGGTCTCGACCTTGGCGAAATTGCCGGTGATGTCGGCGAAGGAGCCGGAGACCTTGGTCTCGTTCTTCAGGGTGCGGCAGAAGGTGAAGACCACGTCCTGCGCGCCGAAGGGCTGGCCGTTCGAGAACTTGACGCCCTGGCGCAGCTTGAAGGTCCAGCGGTTCTTGCCGTCATTCTCCCAGGAGGTGGCGAGGCCGGGCTGCAGGGCCTGCTTCTCGTCCTGGCGGACGAGATGGTCGAAGATGTGCAAAGCCAGCGCATTGTTGGGGGTGAGGTCGTGATAATGCGGGTCGACCGCGGTCGGCTCGGAAGCCAGCGCGACGCGCAGGGTCTGCGCCATGGCGGGCGCGCTCAGCATGCTTGCGCCGAGCAGGATGGTCATCAGTGCGCGCTGCCGCATCGGTCCTTCTCCATTCCCGTAGGTGATCGTTTTTTTGACAGTTTTATTTTCACGCGGTAGCAAACATGAAAATGATCCGACGTCAATCAGCGGAAAAGCCATGTCACGCGCCCTGAAGCCGACGACGGACCTCGCCAACCGCATCGCCCGGATCTACCCCTCGCTCAGCGAAGGCCACCGCAAGGCTGCGGATTTCGTGCTGCAGAGCCCGCTCGATTCCGCGACGGTGACGATCGAGGGACTGGCCGAGAAGAGCGGTACTTCGACCGCGACGGTCACCCGTTTCGTTCGGGCGCTCGGCTATCGCAATTATGGGGATTTCCGCGCCGCGCTGTCGACGGCACTCAAGGTCGCGCTCGCACCGGTCGAGGGCCTCGCCGATGCGCGTGCGGCGGCAGGCTCGGTTTTCGCCACCATGGCGACGACGCTGAAGGGCGAGGCCGCCAATCTCGACGAGGCCATCGCCACTTTGGAGGAGGAGACGGTCAACCGCGCCATCGGCCTCCTGCTCAAGGCGCGTCGCATCTTCATCGTCGGCTCCGGCGCGAGCCACCATGTCGGCGCCTTCCTGGAGGACGGGCTGGCACTCTATCTCGATGCCGACGTGGTCTTCGCCTCCTCGCGCGGCGGGCCGGAGCGGGCCGTGCGCCACATGCTCTCGGCCGGTCCGGAGGACGTCGTCATCGCGATCTCGCTGCCGCGCTATTCGCGGGCGACGCTGGAGCTCGCGAGATTCGCCAAGAAGCGCGACGCCGTGCTCATCGCGCTGACCGACGGGCCGTCATCGCCGCTGGTGCCGCTGGCGGACATGACGCTGTTCGCGCCCGCCCGCAACAGCTTCCTGCCGAACTCGCCGACGGCCGCCTTCGCGGTGGCGGATGCGCTGATCACGACGCTGGCGCGCGAGCGTCCCGATGCGGTCGAGGCGCTGAAGGGGCTGAGCGAGAGCCTGCTCTGGACGTTCCATTACTAGCTATCCGGCCGACAGGTGGCCGATCGCTGCCAGCTCTGGCGCGCCTTGTTTCGACGAGGCGCCTGTCAGAGGCGGTCGCCGAGCAGGGCGAAATTTGCCAGGCTGATCAAATGGGCATGGATCGGCACGAGATAGCCCTTGCGCCGCAGGTCGAGCCACGCCTCATCCGGAAGCGCGTTGAGGCGCTCTTCGCTGACCGCCGCAAAGCCGGTGTAGCTGGACGTCGTGCCGTCGGCAGCGCGGATCTCGACGTTGATCGTGTGGAACAGGTCGAGCGCCTTCAATGCGGCCGTGAACGCGGCGGTCGCCTTGGCCGCGTCGGAATACTCCGCCACAAAGCCGATGATCCGCCGCAGCGCCTCGGCCGGCTCGCCGTCCTCGCCGAACAAGGGCTCGCCGGTTTCGTTCTGCAGCCCGGCAAAGCCGCCGTCGATGCAGACGACCTGCTGGTCGCTGGAGACGTCGCCGCCGATGAAGGGATAGCGCCGCAGATAGGCCGGGGCGTGATTGCCGCGCCAGCGCCCTTCGCTGTCGACGAAGCGGCTTTCTCCGGGACGCATGCCGACCATGAAGAGCGGTGCGACGGTGCCGGCTTCCTCCAGGAAGAGGATCGGCATGTCGCGGCAGCCGGGCACGAACTCGGCCATCAGTGCGGGCAGGACATGCGCCTGGGCCGCAAAGGCATAGGGCTTTTCGGTCGGGGCAAGCCGGGCTCCACGATGCGTGGTGCGGTCGAGGACGGCGATGCTCGAATAGAACAGGGGCAGAGGGGCCATGGTCTTGTCCTGAAGGCGGGATGGCGATGTCGAAAGGTTCAGATGGTCTTGCGCAGAGTTAGGCGGAAATAGAGCTCCGCGTCACGCTGCGTGGCCGAGACGCGCTCCAGCGGCCGACCTACGCCGCCTTCGAGCGTCGCCCAGTCGAGCGGCCGCCAGATCAGGCCGGCGCCGATCGAGGTCGCCCGGCTGTTGAAGGTGGGATTGGCATAGGTCCTGCCATGATCGAGAAACACGAAGGCCTCGAACTGCTTCAGCGCATCCGGCAGAACGTAGTGGAGCTCGGCCTGGCCATAGAAGCCGGAATTGCCGAAGGCTGCGCCGACCGGGTAGCCGCGAACCGTGGTCGGCCCGCCGATCTGGAAGATCTGGTCGCCGGGAAGCTGGGTCTCGTTGGTGTATTGCCAGGCTCCGACCAGAGAAGCGTAGACATCGTCCGTGATGCGCCAGATCGAGGCGGTGTTGCCGGTCCAGATCGTGTAGTTTCGCCTGACGTCGGCGAGCTTGTCGCGATGGGCGACCTGGGACCAGTTCACAGTCGAGGAATGGTTGAGGCCGGCGAGATTGAGGCTCAGCGCCGCTCCCGCACTCGCGCGGGTGTAGCTGGTGTCGACCGTGGCGATGTCGAGCTGTTTGCTGCGACCGGAGCCGAAGCCGGCTGCGCCGGTGGCCTGCAGGAGGATGACGTCGGTCGCGAAGACCGGCTGGGACAGGGTGAGCGCCCCGTTCTCCGAAACGCCTTCCGGCCGCAGCTCGCGGATCGCGCCATTGACGATGTGATAGGCCGAGCGGGTGAAGCTGACGCCGAGCCGCGTGCCCCAGGGCGAGACCGGCAGCGTGTAGCTGCCGGTGCCGACGATGCTGCCGCGTGCCCGCGAGCCGTAGAAGATAAGCCGATCGTCGATCCCGAGCAGGTTGCTGTGGCGCAGGAACAGCGTGCCCTGATAGCGACCAGTCGACTGCACGCCCTGGTTGTCGAACGAGATCTGGGCGAGGTTTCGCGGCGCCTCGGTGAGAATGAGGTCGAGATCGGTTAGCCCGAAGCTGGCGCCGGCGTTGAGCTGGGCCCGGACCTGGGCTTCGTTGAGGCGGTTGAAGATCGAGACGGTGCGGTTGAGAGCCGGCGTATCGACGAGCTCGCCCTCGGCGACTGGCACCTGCGAGCGCACATACCAGGGCCAGGTCTGGACGGCGCCGGAGACCGAGACCTTGCCGATCTTTCCCTCGACGAGGCCGATCCTGAGAACGCCGCCGGTGAGCTTCTGCGGCGGCAGCACTGCGCTCGCCGTGACCTGCCCCTTCTCCGCGTAGAGATCGTTGACCGCCTGCAGGATCTTGCCGATCTCGGCGAGATCGACGCGCCGGCCGACATAGCGCGCGCGGATCGCGTCGAGTTCGGCTGATGTGAGGAAGCGCGAGGCGTCGAAGTCGATGCGGGTCAGCACGACGCTCGCGCCGCCCGCCGGAAATTCCAGCCGCGGCCCCACGGGAGGAGCGACCACGGCAGGGCCGCTCTGGCGCTGCGGGGCGGTCTGGCGCTCGATCTCCAGGCGCTGGCGATCAGCCTCGCTCTCGATCGTGCGCGAGACGATCTGAGCGTAGGCTGATCCGGTGGAGCAACCGGCCAGAAGTGCCAATGCGAGACGCCAGGTCCCGCGCCGTGCTGTCCTCAAGGCCGGTCCTCTGTCTCATCCAGATTGACGGGCGGCCTGCCCGGATCGGCCGGGAAGACGAAGCCGCGAGGACGCCCGAACGGGCCGTTGCTCCACTCTCCCGCGCCGGCGCCGTTCCAGAAGCCGCGCCAGCCCCCCTTCAGGCCGGCGGGAAGATCATCGGGCACATCCGCGGACGAGGTCAGCCAGGCGCCCAGCCGGGCCATGTCGCGGGTCAGCGAGCCGCCAACCGAAGGTGGGATCTGCGCGACGTCGGAGTCGAAACGGAGGATGTAGGCATTCGTCGTCAGCCTGTTGTGGTCGAGGTCGAGGTAGAAGGGACGGCTCCTCGAAAAGAGCTGCACGTCATAGCCGAAGTCCGGCGTCAGGGTGCGGTTGTCGGCGAGGACCTTCATGTGCGGTGTCGCCAGCGCCAGCGTGCCGGTGATGAACGCCTCCTCGATGCGCAGCCGGTCCGCGGTCGTGGTCAGGCGCGCGTCGATCGCGTCGAAGCGGCTGGCCCGGAAACTTCCAGCCTCGACCGCCAGATCGACGCGCTCGGCGCTGCGGCCGCGGAAGCCGCTGACGTCCAGTGCGAGGGGCAGGCCACTGCCGGCGCCTTGAACGATATCGGCGACGATGCGCGTGCCCATCACCACGATGCTCTCGCCGGCACTGAAGCGGCCGAGCCGGAGCTGGTCCGGAGCAGCGCCGGCAAGGCGCTGCGCCGCACCGTGATCGAGGCTGATCGAGCCATGGCCGCTGCGCCCGGCCAGCAGCGTCAGGGCATCCCGGGCAGTGATCGTGCCGACCTCGATGTCGGTGGCTGCCGTGAGCATTGCAGAGGCGCTCGAGCGTGCCGTCGAGACGGCCAGCTCGCCGCCCGTCGAAGTCAGGCGGATGTCCCCGCCGGCCAGGAGCGTGCCGATCGTGATGCGGTTGAGTGCCTGTACGTCCGCTGTCCCCGTGCTCGCCAGGCGACCGACGGAGAGGCTGGCGCCTGCGCGGAGCAGCACCGAACCGGTCGCGTTCAGCGCGGCGATCGCCAGCGAACCGGTCGAGGCCGTCGCCTTCGTGTCCTGCGCGGAGAGGCGCTCGACCGAAACGGCGCCGAAGCTGGCAAGCGTGGCAGTGCCGCCGCTGCGAAGATCGCCGGCCACGATCCCGGCACTGCGGGAGATCGCGACGATGCCGCCCCGTCCCGCCGCGACGCTGCCGAGAGCCAGGGCGTCTGCCGCATCGATCGAAACCGCTTGCCCGGCTTTCAGGCTGGTGGCGGAAATCGTGCCCGCCGAGGAGTGGATCGAGAGGTCCGTGCCCGCATCGGCAGAGCCGAGAAGGACGGGCCCCGAGGCCAGCAAAGCGAGCGTCGTGCCCGATTGCAGCCTGCCTGCGTCGATGGCCGCCGCCGCGATCGACAATCCGCCGTCGCGGCTGTGGAGATGTGCCAGGCGCACCTGACCACCGGCTTCGACCTTGGCTTGGCCGCCGGCCGTGAGCGCTCCGGCCTCGATCGAGCCGGCTGCCGTCAGGGATAGGTTCGCGGCGGCGGAAAGGGCAATCGCTCTCACACTTGCGCCGGTGGAGGTTATCGCGAGATCGCCCGCCGTCGTCGTGGCATCGCCGAGAGAGACCATGCCCGAGGCCGAAACGGACGAGCTCGCACCTGCCCGCAGGCTGGCAATGTCGAGTGTGCCCGTCGTCGCGATGTTCGCCGCCCCGCCCGCGATCAGGCTGGTGGTGATCGCGATCGGCCCAGCCGTGTTCAGCGACGCTGCAGCCGCGGAGGCGATAGAGTCGGCCGCGATGCCCGCTCCGTGCGACCGTGCCGAAAAGGGGCCTGCCGAGGTCGCCGTGCTGAAGCTGATCTTTCCGGTTGCGTCGAGCGTGGTCGCACCGCCCGCCGACAAAGTCGCCAGCGTCAGTGCACCGTTCCGCGCCGCGATGCTCATCGCCCTGCCAGCCAGCAGCGGCCCCGTCGCCGTGATCGAAGTCGCGGCGGTCAGGGTGAGGTCCCCGGCGATATCCAGTCCGGCGAGGGCGAGGTTGCTGCCGGTCGAGGAGACCGCAAGATCGCCCGCGGTCGTCGCGGCGTTGCCGAGCGTGACCGAGCCCGAGGCCGCGAGCGTCGAACTCGCGCCTGCTCGCAGGCTGACGAGGTCGAGAAAGCCGGCGGTCGTCGTGACGTTCGCTGCCCCGCCCGCAGTCAGGCCGGTCGTGACCGTGATCGGGCCTGCCGCGTCCAGCGTCGCCGAGGTCGCTGCAGCGACCGTGCCGGCGGTGATGCCCGCTCCGCGCGACACGGCCGAGAAGGAGCCGGCTGTCGTGGTCGCGCTCGTCAGGCTGATCAGGCCGTTGGCTTCGAGCGAAGTCACCCCGCCTGCGGACAGGCTCGCGAGGGTCAGCGTGCCGTTCTGCGCTGTGATTTGCATCGCGTCGCCAGCGAGCAGTGCGCCGGTTGCCGTGATCGAAGTCGCGGCGGACAGCGTCAGCTTGCTGGCGCTGTCCAGGTCAGCCAGTGCCAGATCGGCGCCGGTCGAGGTGACCGTGAGATCGCCGGCGGCGGTGGTTGCTTCGCCGAGCGCGACCGTGCCGGAGGCCGACAGCGTGGAGCTCGCGCCCGCGGTCAGACTGGCGATGGTGATCGTTCCGGCGGTCGTCGTGACGTTCGCCGCCTCGCCGGCCGTGAGGGCGGTGGTGACCGCGATCGGACCGCCGGCGATCAGCGAGGCCGTTATCGCCGCAGCGATCGTGCCGGCAGTGATGCCGGCTCCGTGCGATCGTGCCGAGAATAAGCCGGCCGTCGATGTCGCGCTGGCGAGGCCAATCGCTCCGGTCGCGTCGAGCGTCGTCGCACCACCTGACTCGAGCCTCGCCAGGCTCAGTGCGCCGTTCTGCGACGTGATCGCCATCGTGCCGCCAGCCAACAGCGAGCCGGTCGCGGAGATCGAGGTCGTAGCGGTCAGGGTGAGATCGCCGGCGACGTCGAGCCCGGCGAGCGACAGGCTGGCACCGGTCGAGGTGACATCGAGGTTGCCCGCGGTGGTGGTCGCATCGCCGAGCGTGATCGTACCGGCGGCCGAGAGTACCGAACTCGCGCCCGCCATCAGGCTGGCGATACTGAGCGTGCCGGCGGTCGTCGTGACGTTCGCCGCTTCACCAGCCGTGAGGGCGGTGGTGAGCGCGATCGGGCCGGCGGCGGTCAGCGTCGCACCGGTAGCGGCTGCGATGGTGCCTGCGGTGATGCCGGCGCCGCTCGAAACCGCCGAGAAGGAGCCGATCGAGGTCGTCGCGCTGGCCAGGCTGATAAGACCGGTCGCTTCGAGCGAGGTCGCACCGCCGGCCGACAGACCCGCCAGGGTCAGCGCGCCGTTCTGCGCAGTGGCGTCGACCGTGTCGCCAGCGTGCAGTGCGCCCGTCACCGCGATCGACGCCGCGGCGGTGAGCGTCAGCTTGCCGGCGCTGTCCAGCCCGGCCAGCGACAGCCCTCCAGCCGTCGAGGTGATCGTGAGATCGCCCGCGGTGGTGATCGCGTCGCCCAGCGTCACGGTGCCCGAGGCCGAGAGCGTCGAGCCGGCGCCCGCCGTCAGGCTGGCGATATTGAGCGTGCCGGCGGTCGTCGTGACGTTCGCGGCCTCACCGGCGGTGAGGGCGGTGGTGATCGCGATCGGCCCCGCCGCATTCAGCGTCGCACCGGTTGCGGCCGCGATGGTGCCTGCGGTCATGCCGGCACCGCTCGAAACCGCCGAGAAGGAGCCTATGGTGGTCGTGGCGCTGGCGAGGCTGATCAGACCGGTCGCTTCGAGCGAGGTCGCGCCGCCGGCCGACAGGCTCGCCAGGGTCAGCGTGCCGTTCTGCGCGGTGGCGTCGACTGCGTCGCCAGCGTGGAGTGCGCCCGTCACTGCGATCGATGTCGCGGCGGTCAGCGTCAGCTTGCCGGCGCTGTCCAGCCCGGCCAGCGACAGCCCTCCGGCCGTCGAGGTGACCGTGAGATCGCCCGCCGTGGTCGTGGCGTCGCCGAGCGTGACCGTGCCGGAGGCCGAGAGGGTCGAGCTCGCACCTGCGGTCAGGCTGGCGAGGTCGAGCGTACCGGCGGTCGCCGTGATGTGGGCGCCGCCACCGGTCGTTACCGTGTCGACCGTCAGATCGCCGCTTGCGCTGAGAACCGCCGCGCCGGAGCTGGCGACGAGGCTCGCGACACGTGTCGTTCCCGACGCGGCGAGGACGACATCGCCCGTGATGCTGCTTGCCGAGAGGAATGGCGAGGCGAATGTCAGTGCAGCGGCTGCGCTGCCGATACCGGTGCCCGCCCGAAGGTCGATCATGCCTCCGGTTCCGGCGGCGCCGAGCAGCGTGCCGGAATCGCCATTGCCGAGAATGGCGCCTGCCGCGGCGATCAGGATCGACGCGCTGCCGGCGGGAGGAGCCCAGGAGCTCGTCACCCGCCCGAGTTCGATATCGCTCGCCGAGGCGAGGCTGACACGGCCGGCCCCGGCGAGGTCGGCGCCGCTCGCCATGGCGATCTTGTTCCCGTTGACCGAGACGGCGCCGCTGCTGGAGCGCAGATTGCGCAGGATGCGGATCTCGTCATCCGCCGTCACGTCGATGCCGCTGGTGGCACTGAATTCGCCGATCCGCAACGGCGTCGCTGGTTGCCCGCCGACCGCGGGGGCGGAGAGCCAGGCGGAGCCGCCGATCTGTCCCGAGACCTCGCCCATTGCGCCGACCTGCAGGCCCAGCCGGGCGCCCGCGGAACCGGCATTGCCGGCCGCGTTGAGCAGGATCGAGCGGGCCGAGATCGCGACACCTGGCAGGTAGCCCTGGATGCCGCCTTCGAGCGCCGTCAGCGAGACCGTGCCGGAAGCGAAGACGCGGCCGATCTGCGCGTCTCCTCCCTTTGCGACAAGATGGACGTCGCCGGCCGCCGCCGAGGCCGAAACCAGCCGGCCGCCGATCTGGTAGGTCAGGGGCGTCGCGGCGGAGCCGATGCTGCCGCCGCCGGCGACCAGCACGAGGTCGCCGCCGGTCTGGATCTGGACCGGGCTGCGCGGCGTCGTTCCGTCCGCCTGCGTCCCGACCGCGATCGACTGCGGCGCCTGCAGACTGACCGTGCCCGTCGCCGTGATCCGGCCGATGGTCAGCGTCCCGCCGGCCGCCTGCGGCGTTCCGGTCGCCTGGACGTAGACGTCGCCCTGCGCCGAGCCCGAGAAGGTGCCGCTCGCATTGATGAAGAGCGGGGCGGTCTGCTTGACGTCGACGCGGCTGAGCGTGACCCCGACGGGGACATTATTGAGGTCCGTGACCTCGACAAGGCTGCCATCCTGCCTCTGGCCGATGATCTTGACGCTGCCCGCCGTGGTCGCGACCGCAAGCGCGGCGAGCTGGGCGTTCGAGATCGTGCCGTTGCGGATATCCGACAGCGCGACCTGAACGTCCGGAGCGAGCGAGCCGATGCTGCCGGCGGTGTTCAGCGTGATGTCGCGGCCGATGACCAGCGCGGTGCCGTTGCCGACGACGCCGGAGGCCGGTTCCAACGCCGATTTGTTGATCGCCGAGACGAGCTGGCGCTCGGTCCAGACCGCGTCGCCGGTGATCCGGCTTTCAAGGTTCGGCGCGGCGTCGGAGGCGGCCACGCTGAAGCTGAAATTGTTCTCCGCCGTGGCCGGATTGAAGCGCGCCTGGCTCGCCCAGCCGCTGCCATAGGCCTTCTCGAAAACGCCTGCATAGGCCGCGTAGCGGCTCTCTGCATAGTCGATGACCTGCTGCTCGGTCGCGGTGCCGCCCACGGCCGCGTCGGCGAAGGCCTGGTAGAGCGCAATCGCGTCCTCGTTCAGCGTGAAGACGAGCCGGCTGACACCGTTGACGGTGCGCTGCTTCATCTCGCCATTGCGCATCAGCGCGGTGTAGAGCCCGTAGCTCTGCGTCACCTGCTTCTCGAATGCCGCGACGCTGGCTTGAGCGGCCGCCCCCGCGCCGTCGGCCGCCGTGAGCTTCAGGGCGCGCGAGACCTGCGACAGCTGCTCGGCGCTCAGCGCCTGCGCTGCCGTCTGGCCCGAAGCCGAGACGAGTCGGCCGGCATTGACGTCGATGCGGACATTGCCGGCGGCGCTCGCGATCTGGCCGACGCGCAGGTCGCCGACGGTCTGCGCGATGCCGACATCGCCACGGGCTCTGATGTTCACGACGCCGTCGACATGGCTGCCGTTCGGAAGCTGCGTCGCGACCGCGCGCATCTGCATGAGGGTCGAGGTCGAGCCGATGCTCCCTTCCTCGCTCACCAGCGTGATGTTGCGGCCGACGACGTTCGGCGCGCCGGTGGCGACGGCCTCGAGACTACCGGTGGCCTGCACTCTGACATCGCCATAGGCACTGGAGTTCTGGTCGGCGCGCAGCGCGACCACCCGGGCGCTGCCGGTGATGTCGAGATTGATGCCGCCGCTGCCGGCCGTCGCGTTGAGCTGCGCGCCCGCGGTCAGCGTCGCCTTGATCGCCGTCGTTTGCGTACCGATCGAGTCGCGCGCGCTGAGGTTCAGATCGTTGCTGAGGATCGTGGCGTTGTTCGTCTGGGTGAAGCTGCCCCCGGAGGCGATGATCGTCGTCGTGCCGCTCGGATTGACGATGGTGCCGTTCTGCAGGACGGAGCTGTTCGAGGTGATGTTGACGCGCCCGGCCGCGTTGCCGGCGAAGCTGATGGCGAACGGGTTATCGGCTTTCACCGAGGTCGTGACCTGGACGAAAGCCCTGGTCGCGTAATTGTAGTCCCATTTTGCCTGTGTTTCGCCCGCCTTAGCGACGAAGTCGTAGTCGCAGTGGTTGATCGCCTGGCCATTGCAGCCGCCATAGCTCGCCTGGTTGTGGATGAAGTTGAGATGGCCGCCCGTGATCTCCTGCGTCATCCCAACATGGGTGAGACCGGTCTTGCCGGTCACCACCCGGCCCGACACCAGCTCTGCGCTCGGCGCCTGCGCATCGCGGGACCACCAGAATCTCGGGTCCTCGCCGGGATCGGTGCTCGGCGACTGGGCGTCGACATAGACCCAGGGATTGCTCGACGTGCCGGAATCGAAGCGCCAATAGACGCCCGGTATGTTCGCCTGATTGCGGTTGTCCTCGGTCAGGCCGACCTTCTGGAGCAGGGCCTGCTGTGTCCACTCGTAACGGGTACCGGCAACGGTCTCGTGGCGCGTCAGATCGCCGGAGATGAACTCGACAGGCACCGAGGCGCCGGCGCCGCTCAGGATCGGCTGCGCGCCATTATGCGTGATGTATTTCGCGATGCCCGAGCCGGGCGTGTAGGCATAGACTGTCGTGTTCGGCCCGGAGGTGATGAGCCGGTCGACGATGGTGATCTTGCTGACGCTCGCGGCGACCCCGACGCCGGTGCCCGTATTGACGCGGTTGACGACGAGGTCGAGCCCGGAGGTGTTGTTCAGGCTGACATCGCCGAAGCCACCATTGATCTTGATGGAGCCGAGCGTGTTGGTGCTGATGATCTGGCCGTCGAGCAGCACCGAGCCGCCGCCCGAGGAGGCATTGACGTCCCAAAGGACCAGCCGATCGTTGACAAGATCGTAGTATACTGGCGCCGCGCCCGCATTCGCCCAAGTGCCGCCCAGGGCCTCCTTGAGGCCGACTTCGACATAGCCGCGATCGAGGTAATACTGGCGCTGGTTCCGCAGGCTGGCCGCCATGCCGGCATCGACCGTTCCCGACCAGTTGGTGATCCGCCCCGCCTCGATCGAGGCATTGATGTTGATCGTCGTCGCCTTGATCGCGACCTGGGCGCCGAAGATCTTGGGGGCGCTGCCCGCCACGCCCGGATTGCTCTCGCGATAGGTCGGGATCGTCGGCAGCGCGTAGAAATTGATGCCCCGGCCCATATTGTAGTCGCCGGTGCAGTTGGCACCGGAATCGGCGATGTAGCCGGCACAGTTTCCGAAGAACTGCAGCGACCAGTTGCGGGTCGCACCCTCGTCCTGCCTGCCATAGAGGAAGTAGTTGATGTTGTTGCCGTAGCCAGCGGCGGTGGCCAGCGCGTTGGCCGCTGCGATGACGGCTTGATTGACGTCGAGCGGACCCGATCCAGGCGTGCCGCCGGGATAGTAGATCGCGTGATTGTACTCCCCCTGCGGCGAGCCGCCGGCATTGTACATGCCGTTCGGCCCGTTCGAGGACACCGCGACCACACCGTTCGGCACGGTGATGTTGAACTGCAGCGAGTCGATGCGCTGGCCCGAGAAGCCGAACGAGCCCAGCGTATTGTTGATCGAGACCAGGCCGCTGAGATTGGTGATGTCGCCGCCGATCAGCAGCGCCGGCCCCTTGTCGCCCGGGTCGAGCGGGCGGATATAGGCATTGTCGATGATGATGGAAGGCGTCGCATCGGGGTTCGCGCTGCGCGCCAATGTCCCGGTGGAGCCGATGATCTGCCCCCCGCTCGACTGCGGGATATAGGCGCCGCCGTCGAGCACGAGATAGGCGTTGCTGCGGTTGATCACCGTGATCGACGGGCCGCCCCTGGCGACGAGCGAGCCGTTGCCCTGAACCGTGCCGGCACTGACGAAGACATTGCCGCCCGCCGCATAGAGCTGGCTGAGCCTGATAGCCTTGACTGGGGCCGCATTGACGCCGGAGATCAGCGTGCTGGCGACTGCGGCTTCATAGCGTGCATTGATATAGGCGACGGGATCGAAGGTCGAAGTGAGGCTGGCGGTCACCGGTGCGCCGCTGACGAAGCTGATCGTCGGGTTCTCGTTCGGGCCGCACTGTACCGAGGCGTTGGCGCCGCAACCGATCTCGATGCGCTGCGTGTTGTAGATGCCGGCCGTCGCCGTGCCGTTCATCACAAGTGTGGAGCTCGACGACCGGCCCGGGCTGCTCGAACCGGTCGTGACCGGGATGAAATAGAGCTGGTAGCCGTGGCCGGTGCCGTCGGCCTCGGCGTCGAGTACGCCTTCATAGGCGCCGAGCGTGACATTCTGGGCGCTGGAGATCCTGGTGCCGCTGCCGACCTCGACGCGGGCATGGTGCTGCAGGTCGGTCGAGGCGTCGGCGTCGGGAACGGCGATGAGACCGCGGACATAGCCGAGCGCATTCGCCGTGCCCGAGAGCGTGGTCCTGCGTGCGTCCGCACCGTCTCGGCCAGCGGTGACGTTGACGTCGTAGAGGCCGATCAGCTCGGAATCCGTGCCGATCAGCACCTTGTTGTCGGTGCGGATGGTGACGTCGGCATCGGCGAGCCCGACGCCCGCCAGCCCGTAGGTGCTGACATAGGCGTTCGCCGTGACGTCGGCGAGCGTATAGGTGCCGAGGTTGATGGCGCCGAAGGAGGTGAGGACGACGTTGTTGCCGAGCTTCACGGTGTTCGTGAGCGGATCTTGGGCGGAGCCGGCGCGATAGCGCGCCGACACCCCCGCGCCCTGCAGCAGGCCGCCGGTGGTCAGGGTGGCGGTGTCGTCGCCGAAAAGCTCGCTCCAGGCCTGGGCCAGGATCGAGCCGGGGGCAGCGGTCGGGCTCGTGCCGCCGATCAGGACGACGCCGTCTTTGAGCTCCACCTTGGAGGTGCCGTCGATCCCGGTCCGTGAGGTGGCGCCGGCGCCGTTGATGCCGCCGCCGGCGGCTGCGCGCACGGAATCGCCCAGCTCGAGCTGGGTGAAGGCGTTTCGGCTTGTCAGCGAGATCGCCTGCAGGCAGCTCGTCAGGTAGCAGCCATTCGTGCCCGGGCCAGCGGCAGTGATCCGCGCGCCGGCACCGAGTTCGGTGAGTACATCGACATTGGCAGTGTTCTTGGCGAGCGCTGCGCTGGCGCCGAGCGCGGCAGCCTGAAGGCTGTCGACGAGCGCCGCATAGCGTGTCGAATGGCTGGCGCCGATCGTCGCGAGCCCGGTCACGATCACCGCGTTGGCGCCGAGCGAGGCGGTCACGTCCGAGGTATTGGAGGTCGAGCCTTCGGCGCCGGAGCCGGCATAGAGGCCGCCGCTGCCGGCCTCGGCACGCGCGATCTGCGTGTCTTCTCCGGTCGCCGTCAGGGTGAAGCGGCCGGTGCCACTCCCGGCCATGGTGGAGGAGGCGCCGAACGAGGCCGTCGTCGTGGTCTCGGCATCGGCCTCGGCATTGATCCTGCCGATCGCGGCGGTTCCGGCGATGGTGATGCCGGTCGCCTTGGCGGCCTGCAGCGTGGTGTTCGTCGCGCTGACGGTGACGGAGCCCGACGACAGGCCGATATAATCGCCAAGCGAGGCCGTCACGGAGGTGGTGTTGCGCGCCTTCGCATCGGTGCCTACGGCGCTGACATAATAGGAGCCCGAGCCGGCAACCGCCGAGGCAGCGGCGGAATAACCGCCGCGCGCGAAACCCGAAGTCGCATCCGACAGCCTGACGGCATCGCCCGCAGCCGTGCCGAACACCGAACCGGTCGCAGTGAGCGAGAGCTGGCCGGCGGTGAACTGGTTGGCGATCAGGCTGGTATTGTGTTCGATCTCCGATCTGACGATC
Source organism: Allobosea rubneri (assembly GCF_032464875.1). Lineage (NCBI taxonomy): Bacteria > Pseudomonadati > Pseudomonadota > Alphaproteobacteria > Hyphomicrobiales > Alloboseaceae > Allobosea > Allobosea rubneri. The sequence goes on along the minus strand of NZ_JAWDID010000076.1, from coordinate 322 downwards.
GCACCGACCGTGGCTTCGGCAATGGCGGCGCCGACGGCGAGGCCACCTGCCACGGCGACACCGAAGGCCGCAGCCTTCGCATCGGGCGACGCGGTCGCCGAGACGCCGATCGTGCCGGTGCCGACATTCGCCCGCGCTCCGGCCCCGATCACGGCGGTGACGTTGGTGGTGTCGCTCGCCTTGGCCTCGGCGCCCGATCCGGCGACGAGCAGGCCGCCGGCGCCGGCGACGGCGGCGGCATGGGCCGCGCCCGTGCTCAGTGCGCCGAGCGTCAGGCCGGTCCCGGTCAGGCTCGAGCCACCGGCATACCGCGCCTCCACCT
>NZ_JAWDID010000075.1:0-24188 GCF_032464875.1 Allobosea rubneri | reverse complement strand
GAAGGCCGTCCTCCGAGCTCGGGCCGAACGCAGCATCTCCGCCCGTTGGGACGCCGTCGGCGCCATCGTCGGACTCTTCTCACCCGACGAGTGCGCCAACTACTTCAAAGCCGCCGGATGAACCGGACTAAACCGGAAACGCTCTAGCGCACGATGCTCTTCAGCGCCCTGCGAGCGGTTGCGACCACGCCCTCACGGCCTAAGTAAGCCGCTGCTCGCGCCAGTAATGTGACGGAGGATCTTCGTGCTGAGCAAGACGCAGAACCAACCCGACTTGAGATCAGCCCCGCAGCTTCCGCTGCTGTCATCTGACCTGTTCCGTGCAGGCCAGCGGCGGCACGCACAGCAGCCGCGACCTCAGAGGTCAGCACGATTCCCGCCTTGCGGCGCGCAAGTTCCTCCCGGACGCGTTGCTGGTCTTTCTCTCGCGCAAACGCCGCAGCTGCTGTGGTCGGTATACTGTTCGACCCATCGGTCTTAAAGTTGTACCATCCAATAAACGTGCCGATCCCGGAAAAGTCAGAACTGACCCGTGCGCACAGGCGCAGCAGGAACTCGTAGTCTTCCTCCCATGTCAGCTCCTCGTCGAACCGCAGTTCTCCTGGGGGGGCACCTCGACGGTCGATCAGATAGGAGTGAACTGGCGCGAGATTTTGATGGAACAGGTCAAGGATTGAGGAGCCTCCGAACGGCATGGCGGCTCGCTTCCGGGTCAAAGCGAACGAACTGAAAATGTCGATCCACATAGTTTGAACGCTCGCGAAGGCGATAGTGGCGCCGCTCTTTGCCAGCTGCTTGCGCAGGATCTGATGCGCTTCCGGGAAGAGGATATCGTCATAGTCGAGAAACGAGAGGTAACGTCCACGTATGTGACGGAGCCCCTCGTTGATGAGGCAACTGCGCCCATCGACCGGCGAGGCCTCGCGCCAGTTGTGGATTTCAAGTTCTGCCCCGGGAATGGCTGCAAACAGAGGCGACAGGCGCGCCTGCGTCGCGGCAAGCGCGTTGTCGTCAAATCGTTGCGTGACCACATGAGCGGTCACTGGCTGCGCCGTTTGCGCAACCACCGAAAATACAGCGCGCTCTAGTTCATTTAGGCGGTCGGGCGCATGGCAACGAATGATGACGTCTGCCCGATCATCGTCTTGGATGTTGCTCACGACCACCGGGTCTCCGAAAAGCTAAATCCATGATCAAAATCTGCTACGTCGGACCAAGCTTCGGGCACGCGCGCGACGTCGCTGTGCGGAGGCTTTGCCCCTGGCCCTTCGCCGAGCGCCCAGCGCTCGAAAGGAGGCGATCGCCATTTGCGCGCCAGCCGCGCGCCTGACTCCGCGATCATGCGCAATGTATGGGCGCTAGGCTTCCGATTGGTTACCTCGTGGACAAAGTATGCGCTGGGACAGAGGACAACCTCGAAGCCTTGAGCGCGCGCGCGCCAAGATAAATCAACATCCTCGCAGTACATGAAGAAGCCATCGTCGAAACCACCGATCTCGTCGTGGACCCGCTTGGGGATCGCCAGCGAGGCACCTGATGCCCAAGGCGTGCGCAGAGATGTAGGATCGACCGATTTGGGATGATCAACGGGAAACTGTACGCACTCGACCAATGCAGCTCCGTCTCGAGCGGCGATCATACGCGCGACGCGCGTAATGGCTTCTGGATGTAGGAAGCCATCCGGATTGAGGCATATATAGACGTCGGCTCCGGCGACGAAAGCTTGCTGCATGAGCCGATTGTGAGCCGCGCCGAAGCCAATATTCTCTTTGCTGTGGTGATGGGTGAGCGGCAGAGAGGAAATGATGGCCGGCGCGCTGGAGGCGCCATTGTCCCAGACAAACAGCTGCTCGGCGCCGCGCACCGAACCCAGGCAGCGTGCAAGCTGTTCGGCGTCATTGTTGTAGGTTACCACCCCTGCCATGATTCGGAGGTTCGGGGGCGGAGCGTCGGTCCCGAGCGCGCGGTTCTGAGCGTCGGCGATCAAGGCGGCAGGAGGTAGGTCGATGTCGTCGGCAGGCGTTTCCGAAGGCTTGCGATGCCCTTCGCTGATGCGCCAGGCATGCTGCCTCAAAAATGTACTGAGCGCGGTGGCACCAGCTACGCTTTCGAAGGGGGCGCTCGCCCCAAAATAAGCTGGGCGGCCGATCTTCAGCCACTTCATTTGCGCGGCTTCTGCCGAGATGAAGTAGAGGCGCTCGATCGCATGGGCGAGCGTGCCATCGATCTGGCCCGTTTCGGGGTCGAAATCGGTCAATTGAAGTTTGAGGTCGAGAAGGGGGCGCAATGCGGCGCAGCGTGCCCAGAACATCGAGCCGGAGGGGAAGTCGAGCGCCGCGCCTTCCACGACGTCAACGCCCATGCGGCGGGCAAGTGTTTGCGCCATCCGGAAATTCCCGCCCCAGTTCACCCACCGTCGCACCGGCTCGTAATGTTGCGGTGCAATGATGCCGAGGTCGGGAGCCGCTCTAAAGGCTCCGAAGATCGTGCGCACGATGTCCGGCGAACCCACAAGCGTCAGGAAGAGATAATCACGCCAATTCTTCAATGCCGAATGGTGTGACGATTCCTTGGTATGGAGATGCAGGCAGTAGTCGTAGCTGGCATAAACCCGCTGCCATGTGAGCAGCTTGGGTGCGATATCGCGGCCGCGGTTGCGCGTCACGCTCACTTCTACCGCGCCGCCGTCCCACCCCGCAAAGACGATCTCCAGGCGACGCTTCTTTTCGGCGTCGTCCGTCGTGAGGAAGACGTCGCAAGCGTAAGGTACGTTGCGCAGGATCGAACGAATCTCGACCGCGTGGTCGATATGGAAGATGTGAGCAATTATCGCTACGCGACCGGGTTGCTCCAAAGCCAGCTCTGACAGACCGCTCGGCACAGCAATGGCGGGGTCGTCAGCCGCCGCGACGAGCGCAGGCTTTGGGGTGGCCAGCTCTGTCGCTGGCTTTTCTCCCGCGGCGATGATCGCCAGTGATTTGTCTACAATCGCTGGATCGTAGCCGCCCCGCGCGATCGTTACTCGCCAATCCTCCGCGCCTTCGGCTCGAAGAGCCGAGGTCTTTACGAACGGGCAGCCGCGTTCAAGCAGCCCGCGCCAGTCTGTCGTCGTCTGGTTCTTTTCGTCAGGCGCGGGAAACAGTACCGCCGTTTTGAGCCCACGTTGCTTCATCGCGGTGGTCAGTGGCACTTCATAGGCGCGAATGACCTCTTGCTTGGTGCCGATTGAAACCACTTGCGCCAGAAAATCCTCAAGCGCTGGTACTCCCTCGCCCTTGGCGGCCAGGAAATAGCTTTGGAGGTGCGGCTGTAGCTCGTGATTGTCGGTCAGGCCAATGATCTGTTCCCGTGCTGCGCGGATGCGTCCCATAATCTGTGAAAAGGTCGCAGAATCTAGCGGGCCAACGACGCTATCATTCGCCAGAACCAAAAGCCGGGTGGGCGACAGATCGACGATTCGAGCGGCGTGTGCCCAGGCAGCGAAGTCAAAGCCCTCATTGGAACGCACCAACAAGCCTTCAACAAGTGGCTCAAGTGTCGAAACTTCTACATCTTCGACAAAATCTGTGGCGACAATGACCGTGACGGCGATCTTCTCCCGACGCAATGCTGCGACATAGAATGGAACATGGGGCTTGATCTTCCCGCCTGGAGCATGTGTGACGAAGAGTGCAACAGCCTCGTCCGGCGGAGGCCGCTTAAGGATGCGCAATCGCGCTGACACGACCCGCCGCGGGGAGGCCGTTGCACGCGTCAGCCGGCCTTCGGCGGCGCCGTAACGCACATAGTGCTCGAGCGGCTCGATATTGGCGAAGCCGACATCCGGATAAGTCGCCCGATACCATGCGGGGTCGAACCCAGGGCACGGGCGCGCACCCTCCTGTGAGCCATGCCTGATGTAGTGGAGGAGGGGATTCACGCCTGACTGCTCGACGTCAGGTCGGTTGGCCAGATACCATTGTGTTACAAAATAGGGATTGGGGTCTCGCCCTTCGGCTGCTCCATGCCGGTAGTAGTGAGCTGCGACGCCGCCATCAAGATCCGCGAGGTCGGGATATGACGCGAGATACCAAGCTTCGTCGACAAGGGGTGCTATCGATCTGATAGCGTCGGTTTCCTGGCGCCATGCCCTCAGGCCTTGAATGCCTTGACCTGAAGTCAGTATATGAAACGGGCGTTTCAAACGACCAGCAACCCGATGTAGACGGGAAAGCAGAGCACGGGTGCGCACCGACGGACTCCTCATATGCTCGGCTGGAAATTTCTCGGTCGCTGGATGGTCGCCAATCCGACCAGGCATCGTTTCAGCGACTTGTCGTAGGCGTGCAATTTCGTACTATGCCTCCCGATGGGCCTTCGACAGCTCTCACTGTGGGACATAGTGAGCCGAAGCGCATTCGATACAACGGTGGAGCGCATAACCTCCGCGCGACCGCCGCGTAGGCGGCAATCAATTTCACGCATAGGTCGAGCAAGCTGCCGCTCGCCTAACATCTTTTGAGATGACCTTTCATTGTCAAACGATCTGCTGCAGCAAGTCGGCCAGCTCAGGTGGTCGAATGCTGAAATGAATTGGTCTCATGAGCACTCACCGAGCGGGCGACTTACAAGCGCTGTGCCTCTTACAGCAGATGCCCACGAAGGTCACGAACAGTGTAGCCCCGCCCCCAGGCAGCGATGCTGAAGCAGCGCTCAATTGCGTGATGCAGCGTGCCGTCAAGCTGCCCAGCTTCCGCCTCGAACGCATCGGACTTCAAGCGGAGCTCACGCAAGGCGTCGAGCGCCTTGGGCCTGAACCAGAACATCGAGCCTTCGAAGAATCCGAGCTTGACGAAGTCCTCAGCGTTCATCCGCTCGGCAATCTCATGCACCCGGGCCTTGTTGGCCATCCAGAAAACCGGGTCGGACCGATAGCTGTCGCGCCAGCCGACAAGCCCGGTGTCCGGCTCCTCGAATGCCTTCAATGTCCGGTAAGCTGCGGACCTTTCGCCGCAAAGCATGGCAAAGAGCAGCTTTCGGCGAAGGTCGCCGTCGATAAGGTGGGGGCTGCGCTTGGTATGCAGCTTGAGAACGGCGTCAAAGCCGTCCAGCGCTCCGGATTCCAGCAGCGAAAAGAAGGGCGCGATATCGCGACCGCGGTTCTCGCTGGGAAACAGCACGACGTCCGGAAACCCCGCGACGATCCGCGACAATTCTTCGGCTCGATCGAGGGGAACGGTCAAGAAAACGGGCACGGGATCCGGGAAGATGTCGCGCAGCGCGATGATCTCCTTCGCGAGATCCAGATAGAATACATGGGCGGTGATCGCGACCCGGACCTTGGGGTGCGGCGGCAGAGGCCGGATCGCCGCGACCTGGCTGCGAAGCTTGCGGCCTGCATCTGAGATAAAGAGCCGCCCGAGCGTGTTCGCCTTCAGCTTCTGCCAGTAATGGCGCGCTATGGCGCGCAGGCGTATGGCCGCGGGAACGTCGGAGCTAAACGCTGATCTGAATTTCTTGAGCATGAAGCAAGCGACGCCACGGGTTGATTGCTGTCTTACAGGATAAGACAGAAAGCTTACGACAAATATCCAGGCGGATTGGTGCGTGCTCTGCAGGTCGCCACGCTTTCCTGCGCCCCGCGATCAGTGTCCGTTCTCCGCGCCACGCGGCTGCAGTCGTCAGCGCGATATGTCTTCCCCATAGGCGCTCAGGACCTCGTCCGGTGTTCCGTCCATGACCAGACGCCCGCTCTTCATCCAGAGCGTGCGGGTGCAGAAGCGCCGAATCGTCTTGTTGTCATGCGAGGCGAGGAACATGATGCTCGCCTTCTCGATCATGGAATGCAGCCGCTTCTCGGCCTTCGCCGCAAAGGCAGCGTCGCCGACGCCGATGATCTCGTCGAGGATGAGGATGTCGGGATGGACGGCGGTGGAGACCGCGAAGGCCAGCCGCAGCATCATGCCGCTCGAATAGGTTCGGATCGGTAGCGAGAGGAATTCGCCAAGCTCGCTGAATTCCTCGATGTCGGGGATGATCGCCTGCGCTTGCTTGCGGTCGAGCCCGAGCATGATGCCGCGCATCTCGATGTTGTCGTAGCCGGTCGCATCGGTGTCCATGCCCATCGAAAGATCGATCAGCGACGAGACGCGGCCCTCCACCGTGGCACGGCCCGCGGTCGGGGGATAGACGCGGCTGAGCACCCGTAGCAGCGTGGTCTTGCCTGCACCATTGCCGCCGATGAGCCCGATCCGATCGCCATCGCGCGCCTCGAAGCTGACCTCGTTCAGCGCCTTGACCACCTGGATGCTGCTGTCGCGGTCGTTCTGCAGGCCCCCGCCGACAGTGCGTCGCAGGATCTCGCTCTTGAGTGCCCGGCCGCGCGAGTTGTAGACGGCGAGCTCGACGCTGGCCTGATCCAAGACGATATGAGCCATTGTACTCTCAGAGCCAATAAACGACGCGGTGCGAATATTTTCCCGCGAAGGCCAGGGTGAAGAGCCAGCCGAAGACCAGCAGGCCGAGCAGGATGAGATAGGCCGTCACGCTCGGCAGATTGCCCAGCAGCGGCTCGCGCATCACTTCCAGCATGCTGGCGAATGGGTTCAGGATCAGCACGGGGTGATCGACGCGCAACTGCGATGGCTTGAAGACGACCGGAGAGATGAAGAAGGCGACCTGGACGATGCTCGCTACGATCTGCGGGATGTCGCGGAACCGCGCGGACAGAATCGCGAGCAGATAGCCGACCCAGGCCAGATTGGCGAGAACGAGCAGCAGCCCGGGAATGAACAGCAGGATATGCCAGTTCACGGGAGAGCCGGTCACGAGATACAGGATCGGCAGAATGATGAGGTTGTGAGCGAAAACGAAGAGGTTTCTGGAGATCGTCCGCAGCAGATAGGTGAAGCGCGGCAGCGCGATCTGCCGGATGATGCTCTCGTTTTCCGTGAAACCGGAGCAGCTTTCGTTGATCGTCGACGAGATCAGGCCCCAGAGGACGAGGCCCGTGCCGAGATGCGGCAGATAATCGGCCATGGAGGTGCCGAACAGCGACGAGTAGACCGCACCCATTCCGAAGATCAGCACTGCCATGCTGAGGGTCAGCCAGAGCTGGCCGACGCGTGAGCGGCGGTAGCGCCGGACCACATCGTTTTTGGCGAGCATCCACCACATGCGCCAGGCACCAAACCCGCCCAGTACGTCAGCTGCGCCGCGTACGACCAATACCATTTCGATGCGTCTCCTGAATCCCTGCACCGGCACCCGCTGCTGTGTGCGTCAAAGCATAGACGGGCGCAGATTGGCAATATTGCGGCTCGTTCAGCCATTTGGCCCTAGCTCACTGCCGCGCCATCATACGCGCCAGTATAGCTTGAGGCACGCGGCGTCTATGGCTTCGTCACAGGGACGGTTTGTGATCGCGTCGGCTTTCTGCGCCGGGGGGGGCGCGTCAGCGCTTCTCCCGACGCGCTAATCGGCGACGACGGCTTGCTTGAGATCAACACCAAGCTGCCGCACGTGATGATCGAGACGATCCTACGCGGCGAGTTCCCGCCTGAGCACAAGGCGCAATGCCAAGGCCACTCTGGATCGCCAATCGCGCATGGATTGAGATCGCCGTTTACTGGCCCGGCTGCCAATTTTCATCGCGCGAGCCCATCGGGATGAGAGCTATATTCGTGAGCTGGCGGCGGCCGTTAGTGTTTTCAACACTGAACTCGATCTCATCGTAGACAGGGCAGGTCCTATGGCTTGGCCAAGGCAGCATGATATCAAGTGGCTCGGGACCGCATATGCCCTTCGGCACGGGGGGCAAGCCGAAGCGTTCTGCCTCCCGGCGCGAGTTCTCGCGCGCTCAGAAGGTTGCGATGATCATGCGCGCGCTGACCGGCGCAGGGCGTATCCTCTGCGAAGTGCGCGGACTCAACATCACCGGCAAGGCGCACGAGTTCGATCACATTATCCCGGGCTGCGTTCTCGAGCGTGACTGTTGCCACCGCGGTCCCGGCGGCAAGACCGCGACCGATCTCGCCGACATCGCCGAAGCCAAACGGAGGGAAGCAAAGCACTCCGGCGTCCGCTCCAGACCGCGACTAACAGGGCGAGGCTTTGCCCTGTCCGAGCCCCAGCGATCCGCCTCCCGGCCGCTCAGTAAGCCGGCCGCCTGGCGACGCGAAGATTGAAGCCACCCAAAAAGGACAGATCACGATCCAGACGCCGACCTTGCTATGCTTGCCGCCTTTTCCATGTCGCATTAACGGCGGGCTCCGGGCATTCTCCTGCTCTCCCTCGTGATTCCGGCTGCACTACGCGGAGAGTGCAACTTTGCATCGTAGAACTCGGTCACGCGACGGCGCTCCGCCGTCGAGAGGACGGCGTCGAGGCCATTGATCGGATCGTCGATTACGATCAGATCAGCGCCGCATCCCAGCACGGAATCGCCGGCCCGCAAAGCGCGTGCCGCGCTAGCTGGTCACGATCTCATTCTTCCGACTGGTTTTGATCGCGAACTGGGAAAGAGTCCGCGAAACCACCTGCTCGTCACTGCGCTGCGAAAATCCGCAGCGTGTTTGAACAAGAGTTCATTGGCATAGCTGGTCGTCATGATCTGAACCGCCCCGGGTTTGTCGGAGGCTCCAACTCCTGAGAGGATGGGGCTATGACGAGCAACACGACGAACAAGTTTTCGCCTGAGGTGCGTGCCCGCGCGGTGCGGATGGTGCTGGATCACGAGGCCGAGCATCCGTCGCGCTGGGCGGCGATCATGTCGATTTCGGGCAAGATCGGCTGCACGGCGCAGACGCTGAACGAGTGGGTGAAGAAGGCCGAGGTTGACAGCGGCCGCAAGGCCGGGCTGACGACGGATGTGGCGGCCAGGCTCAAGGCTCTCGAGCGCGAGAACCGCGAGCTGCGGCAGGCAAACGAGATCCTGCGCAAGGCGTCGGCGTATTTTGCCCAGGCCCTTTCGGCGAATGCAGGCATTTGCCTGCCGTGTGAGAGGAGCTCGACCGGCGACACCGGTCATGATCGGCGCCTTCGTCATCGACGCCTGTGCTCGGTGGATGGTTGGCTGGAGGGTGTCGCGGACGGCCCATGCCAGCTTCGTCCTCGACGCGCTGGAGCAGGCCCTGCATGAGCGAAGGCCCCTCCATCGCGGCGGCCTCGTGAATCATTCCGGCAGAGGTTCGCAATACGTCAGCATTCGATACACCGAGCGCCTCGCCGAGGCTGGTATGAAGCCCTCCGTCGGCAGCGTCGGCGACGCTTATGACAACGCTCTCGCCGAGATGATCGCCGGGCTCTACAAGGCCGAACTGATCCATCGGCGCGGACCTTGGCGAGGCTTCGAGACCATCGAGTTCGCCACGCTGACCTGGGTCGACTGGTTCAACCATCGCCGGCTGCTGGAGCCTATCGGTAGCATCCGCCGGCTGAAGCCGAGGTGCCCTATCAAGCGTTGCTGGACGAGCCAGCCATCACTGCCTGACCCAAACCAAACGGCCTCCGGCCAACCCCGGGGCGGTTCAGTGCCCTTCAGCCCTTGGACGCGGCTCGTGCTGTCTCCAAGGTGTACCGGAGCTCCCAGAAGGGCGCCAATGCCGCAAGTTTCGGCGGGCAGGATCGCATCAGTCAACATAGGATTCTGGCTACAAGGCTAGGCAGTGACGCTGCTTCGGGTCGGTTCCAGATACTTTTCCGGCAAACGCTAAGGCTGCCGCTCGACACAATGCCCGTGAAGCGGAGCGATTCCCAGCATCGCAGCCTACATCAACTGACTGCCCGCGAGACATTCTCGCAGTCGTCTCGAACACTTGAGCCCGCTTGCCTGCGAGCGCCAGCCGAGCTGGCATGATTCCTGATTGGTCGATGCCGGCTCATTCAGCTGGGACGAACGAAAGGCATGGTGCACAATCTACGGATCCTCATCGTTGACGCGAACCAGGTCCGGGCCGCGATCATCGAGGAAGGCCTGCGGGAAGCGGGCTACCACGAGCTCGTTCGCGTTTCCGGGACGACCGGCCTCGTCGCCGCCATTGAGCGGCACGACCCCGATGTGGTGGTGGTCGACCTCGAGAATCCGAGCCGAGACGCACTCGCCGACATGTTCCTGGTCAGCCGCCATGTGAAGCGCCCGATCACCATGTTCGTCGACCAGTCGGATGCCGCCTCGATCGAGGAGGCGGTCGAGGCCGGGGTCTCCGCCTATATCGTCGACGGGCTGAAGAAGGAGCGGCTGAAGCCGATCCTGCAGACCTGCATCAGCCGCTTCAACGCCTTTAGCCGCCTCCAGCAGGAACTCGACGAGGCCCGTTCGCAGCTCGACGACCGCAAGACGATCGACCGCGCCAAGGGCATCGTCATGCGGCTTAAGGGCCTGTCCGAGGAGGAGGCCTATGCCCTCTTGCGCAAGACCGCGATGAACGAGAAGCGCAAGCTCGTCGACATCGCCCGTTCGATCATCACGGCCGCCGAGGTGCTGAAATGACGCTGCATCTGCGGGTCGGCTTCATGCCGCTGATCGATTCCGCGCTGATCATCGCCGCGAAGGATGAGGGCTTCGCCGAGGTCGAGGGGCTCGATCTCGAGCTGGTGCGCGAGGTGTCCTGGTCGAATCTGCGCGACAAGCTCAATGTCCGCCTGCTCGATGCCGCCCATATGCTCGGCCCGGCCGCGGTTGCTGCGACGCTGGGGATTGGCGGCGTCAGGGCGCCGATGGCGGTACCGATCGCCCTCAACCTCGACGGCAGCGCCATCACCCTCTCGTTGCGGCGCTTCGAGGAAATGGCGAGGCTGGCGCAGGGCGACCTTGCCGACCCCATGGTCTCCGCGGCGGCGCTCGCCGCGCTGGTCGCGCGCCGCAGGGCGTCCGGCCTGCCGCAGTTGACCTTCTCTGCCGTCTTCGGCTTCTCGAGCCACACCTATCTCCTCTGTGAATGGCTGGCGAAGGGCGGTCTGAAGCTTGGCGACGACATCCGTTTCGAGGTGGTGCCGCCGCCGCAGACGGTGGAGGCGCTGAGCAGCGGGCGCGTCGATGGTTTTTGCGCCGGCGCGCCCTGGAACGCCGCCGCGGTCGCCGCCGGCATCGGTGCCATGCTTCATTGCGGTGTCGATCTGCGCAGCGACTGCCCCGACAAAGTGCTGGCCTGGCGCGCCGACGATGCAGACCGACGCTCGAACGCGGTGGCGCGGCTCAATGCCGCGATCCTGCGGGCCGGCGACTGGGTCCAGGAACCCGCGAATGGCGAACGTCTCGCCCTGCATCTGTCGCGGCCGGACCGGCTGGCGCTGCCGGCGGAGCTGATCGCGCCGGTGCTGCGTTTCAGCCTGATCCAGGGGGGAGGCCGGCCGCCGCGCCGGGTCGAGCGCTTCATTCGTTTCGACCGGGAGGCGTTGAAACCCAATCGTGCCCATGCCGACTGGATATTGGCGAGCATGGAGGCAGCAGGGCAGGTTGTGCGAACGGCTGACATGCTCGCGCAAGCGCGGGCGATGTTCCTGCCTGCCCTATTCCTGGACAGCTCTTCCTGATCGGCGGTTCTGCATGGTTTTTGTGCTGTCGCAGATAAATTGTGCGTCGCAGCATCGCCGAGCGAAATGCCGACTTCCAGGGCAATCGCCGGCTAGCGCCTTGAAAGTCCCGGGTTTTCGTCGCGATCCGGCAGTTGGCACGCTCCTTGTAGGAATTCCAGTGACGCGGCCAATGCTGCCCGCGCCGATTTCCTGACCGAACGCACAGCAACGCCGCTGTCGAATGTGCCTGACCGGGCGCTTTCGCGCGGCGTTTTCGTTCCGGCTGCTTCCCGACTTCGATCCGGCATTCCCAAGCGAGGCGATTGATGAGCGAGATGATCGAGACAAGAGCAAGAGCCAGCCGCCGCAAGCTGCTGCGGCTCACGGGCGCCGCGGCGCTGCTGGGCGCGGCGCGGCTCGCGCTGCCCGCCGGCGCGTTCGCGCAAGGCGCCGGCCCGGAGGTCAAGGGCACGCGCCTCGGCTACATCGCCCTGACCGACGCCTCGCCGCTGATCATCGCCAAGGAAAAGGGGCTCTTCGCCAAATACGGCCTGCCCGACATGGACATCGCCAAGCAGGCCTCATGGGGCGCGACGCGCGACAACATGGCGCTCGGCTTCAGGAACAATGGCATCGATGGCGGCCACATCCTGCGCCCGAAGACGCATCTCTACGCCACCGGCAAGGTGATGCAGAACGGCCAGCCCCTGCCGACGTACACGCTGCTGAACCTCAACGAGGACGGCCAGGCGATCTCGGTCTCGAACGAATACAAGGACCTCAACGTCCAGAAGGACGCCGCGCCGCTGAAGCAGGCCTTCGAGCGCAAGAAGGCGGCGGGCAAGGAGCTCACCGCCGCCATGACCTTCCCGGGCGGCACCCATGATCTCTGGATCCGCTATTGGCTCGCCGCCGGCGGCATCGACCCCGACACCGACATCAAGGTCATCGTCGTGCCGCCGCCGCAGATGGTGGCGAACATGAAGGTCGGCACCATGGACTGCTTCTGCGTCGGCGAGCCCTGGAATGAGCAGCTGGTCAACCAGAACATCGGCTACACCGCGCTGACCACCGGCGAGCTCTGGGCTCGGCACCCCGAAAAAATCCTCGGCATGCGGGCCGATTTCGTCGACACCAATCCGAAGGCGACGCAGGCCATCCTGATGGCGGTGATGGAAGCCCAGCAATGGGCCGACAGGATGCAGAACCGTCAGGAGCTCTCCGAGATCGTCGGCAAGCGGCAATGGTTCAACGTCCCGGTTGGCGACATCAACAAGCGCCTGCAGGGCGACATCAATTACGGCAATGGCCGCGAGGCCAAGGGCACCAGGCTCTACATGAAGTTCTGGGGCGAGGGCGGCTCCTCTTCCTACCCCTGGAAGAGCCTCGACACCTGGTTCGTCGCCGAGAACATCCGCTGGGGCAAGTTCGAGCCGACGATCGACATCAAGGCTCTGGTCGACAAGACCAACCGCGCCGATCTCTGGCGCGAGGCCGCCAAGGCGCTCGGCGTCGCCGGGGCCCCCACCGGCGACAGCCGCGGCGTCGAGACCTTCTTCGACGGCGTGAAGTTCGATCCGGCCGCGCCGCTCGACTATCTCAAGGCCCTTAAGATCAAGCGGGTCGCCTGAGCCATGGCCGAGCCGCTGATCATCGTGGGAAAGGGCATGGCGGCGACCAGACTGGTCGACGAACTCAGCCAGCGCGCGCTCGGCCGCTATTCCGTCGCGGTGATCGGGGCCGAGCCGCGGCTCGCCTACAACCGGGTGCTGCTCTCGCCGCTGCTGGCCGGCGAGATCGCGGAACCGGAGATCGAATTGAAGCCCGCCGCCTGGTGGCGCGACCGCGGCGTTTCGATGCTCTACGGCAAGCCGGTCACCGGCATCGACCGGGCGGCAAAATGCGTGACGCTGGCCGATGGCCTCACCCTGCCCTATGGCAAGCTCGTCCTCGCTACCGGCTCGAAGCCGCTGAAGCCGCCTTTCCCCGGCGGTGACCTCCCGGGCGTCGCGACCTTCCGCGACACCGCCGATGTCCAGGCGATGCGGGCCTATGCCGCGCGGGGCGCGCGGATCGTCGTCATCGGCGGCGGGCTGCTCGGGCTCGAAGCCGCCTATGGGCTGGCACGCGCCGGCGGCCAAAGGGCAGGGCAAGTCACGCTGCTTCACCTCGTCGACCGGCTGATGGAGCGCCAGCTCGATGCCGAGGGCGCGGCGCTGCTCGCCTCTGCCATGGTCATGCGCGGCGTCGAGATCCGGCTGAACAGCGCGACCAAGGGCTTCGTCGGAACCGACAGGGTCGAGGGCGTCGAGCTGCAGGACGGTACGGTGATCCCCGCCGAGCTCGTCGTGATCGCCATCGGCGTGCGGCCGAACACCGATCTTGCCGCAGCGGCCGGGCTCGAGGTCGCGCGCGGCGTCGTCGTCGACGATGCGCTGGCGACCAGCGATCCAGCGATCTTGGCGATCGGCGAATGCGCCGAGCATCGTGGTCAGGTCTATGGGCTGGTCGAGCCTGCCTATGAGCAGGCGCGCACGCTCGCCGCCCGCCTAACAGGCCGCGAGGCAGGCTATGCCGGCTCGCTGCTCGCGACCAACCTCAAGGTCTCCGGCGTCGGCGTCTTCTCAGCCGGCGAATTCGAGGCCGGCGAAGGCGCCGAGACCGTGGTGCTGCGCGATCGGGGCGCCGGCATCTACCGCAAATTCGTGCTGCGCGAGGGCAGTCTCGCCGGCTGCGTACTGGTGGGCGATACGCAGGGAGCCCTGTTCTATCTCGGCCTGATCCGCTCGCAGCAGGACATCACGCCGTTCCGCGCCGACCTGCCCTTCGGCGAGGCCTATTGCATCGGGGAGGCTGCCTGATGCGGCATGACGCCCCGCTCTCCGGCCGCTCCGGCCAGCCGGTCCGCACCACCTGCCCCTATTGCGGGGTTGGCTGCGGCATCCTGGCGAGGCCGGACGGCAAGGGCGGAGCGGCGATCGCCGGCGATCCCGCCCATCCGGCCAATCGCGGCCGGCTCTGTTCCAAGGGCTCGGCGCTCGGCGAGACGCTCGCTCTGGGTACGCGCGTGCTGCATCCGCTGAAGCGCAATGCCCGCGGCGCCTATGACCGGGTCTCCTGGGACGAGGCGCTGGATGCGGTCGCCGCCGGACTGAAGGCGATCATCGCGCGCGACGGTCCCGAGGCGGTGGCCTTCTATCTCTCCGGCCAGCTGCTGACCGAGGATTATTACGTCGCCAACAAGCTCGCCAAGGGCTTCATCGGCACGCCGCATGTCGACACCAATTCACGGCTCTGCATGTCCTCGACCGTCGCCGGCCATCGCCGCGTCCTCGGCTCCGACACCGTGCCGGGCTGCTATGACGATCTCGACTGCGCCGATCTCGTCGTGCTCGTCGGCTCCAACGCCGCCTGGTGCCATCCGGTGCTGTTCCGCCGGATCCAGCAGAACCACACCGAGCGTGGCGCCAGGGTCGTGGTCATCGATCCCAGGGTCACGGCGAGCGCCGAGGAGGCCGATCTCGTCCTTCCGCTGAAGCCCGGCTCCGACAGCCTGTTGTTCGCGGGGCTCCTGATCCATCTCGCCGATGGCGGCCTGCTCGATGAAAGCTATCTCGCGCACCACACCAGCGGCTTCGAGGAGGCGCTGGCCAATGCGCGGACGCTGGCGCCTGGCCTCGCCACGATCGCCGAAGGGACAGGGCTCCCGGCCGCCGACATCGCCGCCTTCTACAGGCTCTGGGCCGAAACTCCCGCCGTCGTCACCGCCTGGAGCCAAGGCGTAAACCAGTCGGCACAAGGGACCGACAAGGTCGCCGCCATCCTGCATTGCCATCTCGCCACCGGCCGGATCGGCCGCCCGGGAAGCGGCCCGTTCTCGCTGACCGGCCAGCCCAACGCCATGGGCGGGCGCGAGGTCGGCGGTCTCGCCAACATGCTCGCCGCCCATATGGGTTATTCGGCCGGCGAGATCGACCGCGTCCGCCGCTTCTGGAAGGCGCCGAACATCGCCCGACAGGAAGGGCTGAAGGCGGTGGACATGATTGACGCCGTCGCCGGCGGCGGCATCAAGGCGCTGTGGGTGATGGCGACCAACCCCGCCGTCTCTCTGCCGCGCGCCGACGCCGTCAAAGCAGCGCTCGCCGAGCTCGAACTCTTCATCGTCTCCGAGAACGTCCTTTCCAACGACACGCTGGCCGCCGGTCCGCACTATATCCTGCCGGCCGCCGCCTGGGGCGAGAAGGACGGCACCGTCACCAATTCCGAGCGCCGGATCTCGCGCCAGCGTCCATTCCTGCCGCTGCCGGGCGAGGTCAGACCGGATTGGTGGATCATCTGCGAGGTCGCGCGGCGTCTCGGCTTCGGCGAGGCCTTCGCCTATGCCGGCCCGGCCGAAATCTATGCCGAGCACGCCGCGCTCACGGCCTTCGAGAACGAGGGCAGCCGCGATCTCGACCTCGGCGCCCATGCCGGCCTCGGGCGCGGCGACTACGATGCGCTCGAGCCGGTGCAATGGCCGCTGCCGGTCGGGCGCCCCGGCGGCACCGCCCGCCTGTTCGCGGATGGCGGCTTCTTCGCGCCTGGCGGCCGCGCCACCATGCGACCTCTGGCGGTTCCAGCGCTCGCCAGCCAGCCGGATGCCGAGCGGCCCCTGCTGCTGAACACCGGTCGCATCCGCGATCACTGGCACACCATGACGCGCACGGGCCTGAGCGCCCGGCTCTCGGCCCACATCGCCGAGCCCGTGATCTTCCTGCATCCGCGCGATGCCGAGCGCTACGGCGTCAGCGAAGGCGGCTTCGCTCGCGTCGCGACCGAACATGGCGCCGCCGTGCTCAAGGTGGTGCTCGACGAGGGCGCACGGCCGGGCGCCCCCTTCGCGCCGATCCACTGGTCCGGCGAGACGGCCTCCGATGCCCGTATCGGCGCCCTCGCGCAGGCCGCCTGCGATCCATTCTCAGGACAGCCCGAGCTGAAGGCGACGCCGGCCGCGATCGCTCCGGTCGCCTATGCCTCGCAGGGCTTCGTCCTGTCGCGGGATGGTTTTGCACTGCCGCCGGGCAGCTGGTGGGCGAGGCTCGCCGTCGAGGGTGGCGAAGGGCGCTTGTTCGCCACCGATGGCGGGCCAGAGGCGCTGATGGCCCATGCCAACGCCGCCTTCAGCGGCTGCGAGCTCACCGAAATGATCGACCGGGCGGGTGGGGTCTACCGCTGCATCGCGACAAGGAACGGCCGCCTGATCGGGGCGCTCTTCCTCGCACCCGCCGGGCAGGCGCCGATCTGGGAAACGGTGAAGGCGGCCTTCGCCGCCGGCAGGGAGCCGGAGAACCGGCTGGCATTGCTCGCAGGCCGCAGCCCAGGCGGCATCGCCGAGGCAGGGCCGATCGTCTGCGCCTGCTTCGGCGTCGGCCTCAACGCGATCCGCGCCGCCTTCGCCGGCGGCCAGGCGCTGAGCGCCGAGGATATCGGGCGGCAGCTCAAGGCGGGCACGAATTGCGGTTCCTGCCTCCCGGAAATCCGCCGCATCGGAGCGCAGTCGCGCGCGACGGAGGCGGCATGACGGACGCGGCGCAGCAGCATGGACAAGGGAGTATCGCGATGGGTCAGGCTGTCTCGAAGAGAGCGGCGGCGGAGGCGGTGATCGTCGCGCTGCCCGGCGCCAAGGCTGCGGTCGTGACCTTGCCGCCACTGGCTGCAAGGCCGCTGACCGGGCGCGTGGCGTCCTGGCTCAGGGCGATCGCCGTCAACCTGCTGCCGCCGCTGCTGACGGTCGCGCTGCTGTTGCTGTTCTGGCAGATCGCCGCGTCCGGCCCGGATTCTTCGCTACCGCCGCCGAGCAAGATCTGGAGCGAGGCGCGCGACCTGATCACAGAGCCCTTCTTCTGGAACGGTTCGCAGGATATCGGCCTCGGCTGGCGCATCCTCGTCTCGTTGCAGCGCGTCGCGATCGGCTTCAGCCTGGCGGCGGTGATCGGCGTGCTGCTCGGCGCCCTCGTCGGTCAGTCGGTCTGGGCGATGCGTGGTCTCGACCCGGTCTTCCAGGTGCTGCGCACTGTGCCGCCGCTCGCCTGGCTGCCGCTCTCGCTCGCCGCCTTCCGCGACAGCCAGCCCTCGGCGATCTTCGTGATCTTCATCACCGCGATCTGGCCGGTGATCATCAACACCGCCGTCGGCATCCGCAACATCCCGCAGGACTATCGCAACGTCGCGCAGGTGCTGCGGCTGAATCAGCTCGAATTCTTCTTCAAGATCATGGTGCCTTCGGCCGCGCCCTACATCTTCACCGGGCTTCGGATCGGCGTCGGCCTGTCCTGGCTCGCCATCGTCGCCGCCGAGATGCTGACCGGCGGCGTCGGCATCGGCTTCTTCATCTGGGATGCGTGGAACTCCTCCCGCCTCTCCGACATCATCGTGGCGCTGGTCTATATCGGCGTGGTCGGCTTCATCCTCGACCGCCTCGTCGCCTTCATCGGCCATGTCGTCACCCGCGGCACACAGGCCAATTGAGGGACGGACGATGAGCTATCTCAAGATCGATCATGTCGACAAACGCTTCGCCCGCGGCGCCGCCACGACCGAGGTCCTGAAGGATATCAGCCTCGTCATCGACAAGGGCGAGTTCGTCTCGATCATCGGCCATTCCGGCTGCGGGAAATCGACTCTGCTCAACATCGTCGCCGGTCTGACGTCGGTGAGCGCCGGGGCCGTGCTGCTCGAAGGCAAGGAGGTCAATGCGCCGGGGCCCGAGCGCGCCGTGGTCTTCCAGAACCATTCGCTGCTGCCCTGGCTCACCGTCTACGACAATGTCGCGCTCGCCGTGAACAAGGTCTTCGGCGGCGTGAAGAGCAAGGCGGAGCGGCATGACTGGATCATGCACAATCTCGACCTCGTCCAGATGGCCCATGCCAGGGACAAGCGCCCGTCCGAGATCTCCGGCGGCATGAAGCAGCGCGTCGGCATCGCCCGCGGCCTCGCCATGGAGCCGAAGATCCTCCTGCTCGACGAGCCTTTTGGCGCACTCGATGCGTTGACCCGCGCCCATCTGCAGGATTCGATCATGCAGATCCACGCGACGCTCGGCAACACGATGATCATGATCACTCATGACGTCGACGAGGCCGTGCTGCTCTCGGACCGGATCGTGATGATGACCAACGGCCCCTCGGCCCGGATCGGCGAGGTGCTCGATGTCCGCCTCGAACGCCCCCGCAAGCGGCTCGATCTGGTCTCGGACCGCACCTATATCGCGGCGCGCGAGGCCGTCCTGAAATTCCTCTACGAGCGCCACCGCTTCGTCGAGGCGGCGTGAAGGCGCCAGCCATGAGCAACGATCTCTCCCCCGATCAGAAGCGCTATCTCGAAGGCTTCATGAGCGGCCTGCAATCGGCGCGCGTCGCCCGCGGCCTCGGACCGCTCGGCGGTGCCGGTGGCTCCGGCAATGCCGCGCCCTCGGGACCCGACAAGGAGCATGCCGAGGCGCAGGCGAAGACGCTCGCCGCCGGTGGCAAGCTGGTCGATCAGGAGAAGTGGAAAGCGGCCGAGCACCCCTTTGATGCCTATGCCCGCTTCAAGCAGCAGGCCGGCTCCGGCACCTATCCGAAGCCCGAGGACAATTTCCGTTGGCGCTATCACGGCCTGTTCTATGTCGCGCCGGCGCAGGACAGCTATATGTGCCGCCTGCGCATTCCTAACGGCATCCTCAAGGCCTGGCAGTTCGCTGGCGTCGCCGACATCGCCGAGCGCTTTGGCGGCGGCTACAGCCACGTTACCACCCGCGCCAATCTCCAGATTCGTGAGATCACCGCCGAGAACGCCCCGCTGCTGCTCGAAGGCCTCGCCGATCTCGGCCTCACCGCCAAGGGCTCCGGCGCCGACAACATCCGCAACGTCACGGGGTCGGCGACCGCCGGCATCGACCCACTCGAACTGCTCGACACCCGCCCGCACGCGCGCGCCTGGCACCATCACATCCTCAACGACCGCTCGCTCTACGGCCTGCCGCGCAAGTTCAACGTCGCCTTCGACGGCGCCGGTTCGATCGCGACGCTGGAGGACACCAACGATATCGGCTTCCAGGCGATCGAGATCGGCGAAGGCGCTTTGTTCGAAGGGCAGGCGGTCGAGCCCGGTATCTGGTACCGCCTCGCGCTCGGCGGCATCACCGGCCATCACGATCTCGCCCGCGACACCGGCATCGTCGTCGCGCCCTCCGATGCTGTCGCTGTCGCCGATGCGATCGTGCGCGTCTTCATCGCCAATGGCGACCGCACCAACCGCAACAAGGCCCGCCTCAAATACGTGCTCGATGCCTGGGGCTTCGACAAGTTTCTCGCCGCCGTCGAGGAGACGCTCGGCCGCCGGCTGGTCCGGATCGACAGCACCTTGGTCAAGCCGCGACCAGTCTATGACCGCCTCGCCCATATCGGTGTGCACCCCCAGCTTCAGCCCGGGCTCAACTGGGTCGGCGTGGCGCTGCCGGTCGGCAAGCTCACCGCCCAGCAGATGCGGACCATCGCAGCCATCTCTCAGGCCTGCGGCGACGGCGATATCCGCCTGACCGTCTGGCAGAACCTGCTGATCTCCGGCGTGCCGGATGCGAAGGTCGACGACGTCGTCGCCAATCTCAAGGCAATAGGTCTGTCGGCCGAAACTTCGATTCTGCGCGCCGGCCTGATTGCCTGCACCGGCGCGACCGGCTGCAAGTTCGCCGCCGCCCACACCAAGGAGGATGCGCTCGCCATCGCCGCCCATTGCGAGCCGCGGATCACGCTGGACCAGCCGGTCAACATCCATCTGACCGGCTGCCATCATTCCTGCGCGCAGCATTATATCGGCGATCTCGGCCTGATCGGCGCCAAGGTGCCGGTCAACGAGGAGGGTGACACCGTGCCGGGCTACGACCTCCTGGTCGGCGGTGGTTATGGCGTCGATGGCGGCATGGCTCGGCCCTTCCGCGAGAAGGTCAGAGCCGAGGAGGCGCCGGCCTTGGTCGAGGCGATCCTGCGTATCTGGCAGGTCCATCGCGCCGCGCCGGACGAGAGCTTCGTCGCCTTCGCCCGCCGCCACGAGATCGCGGCGTTGCAGGCATTGGTCGCTGAGACGGGAGAGGCGGCATGACCGTGCAGACGCCGAGTCCCCTCGTCCAGGTCCTGCCGGAGACCGCGCCTTTCAGCGAGGAACAGCGCTCCTGGCTCAACGGCTTCTTCGCAGGCCTGCTCTCGCTCGACAATGCCGGCGTCACCGCCTTGTCGCCGGCCGAGAACGCCGCCGTGATGGCCGAGGCCGATGACGGCGCGCCCTGGCACGACCCGGCGATGGCGATCGCCGACCGCATGCAGCTCGCCGAAGGCAAGCCGCTGCCGCGCAGGCTTTTCGCCGCCATGGCTCAGCAGGATTGCGGCCAATGCGGCTATGTCTGCGAGACCTATTCGGCCGCGATCGCCGAGGGCAAGGAAGGCCGGCTCAATCTCTGCGCCCCCGGCGGCAAGGAGACGCTGCGCCAGCTCAAGGCGCTGATGGAGGAGGGTGGCACTGCCCCTGCCGCTGCTCCGGTGGATGCATCGACGCCCGTTGCGCCTCTCGGCCCGCTCGGCCGCTGCCGCGAGAACCCGGCGCTTGCGACCTTCCTCTTGCGCCGCAAGCTCAACGGCGAGGGCTCCGAGAAGGAGACCTGGCATGTCGAGTTCGATCTCTCCGAGAGCGGGCTCGACTACATCGTTGGCGACGCTTTCGGCATCGTTGCGCAGAACGATCCGCGCCTGGTCGATGCGGTGATCGCGCTGCTCGGCGCCCGACCCGATGCCGATCTTGGCGGCAAGACCCTGCGCGAAAAGCTGCTGGCCGATTGCGCGCTTGGACCGGCGCCGGACGCGCTGTTCCAGCTGATCTCCTATGTCACCGGCGGCGAGACCCGCCAGAAGGCCAAGCGGCTCGCCGGCGGCGAGGACCCGGACGGCGATCTCGACCGGCTCGACGTGCTCGGCACGCTGCACAAATTCTCCTCGGCGCGGCTCTCGCCCGAGGCCTTCTTCGAGGCGCTCGACCCGCTGCAGCCGCGGCTCTATTCGATCTCCTCGTCCTTCAACGCCACGCCCGGCCGGATATCGCTGACGGTCGATACCGTCCGCTACAAGATTGGCTCACGCCCACGCTGGGGCGTCGCCTCGACTTATCTGGGTGAGCGCGTCCGGCCCGGCGACAAAGTGCCGGTCTATGTTCAGCGCGCCCATGGCTTCGGCCTGCCGGAGAACCCGGAGACGCCGGTGATCATGTGCGGTCCCGGCACCGGCGTCGCCCCGTTCCGCGCCTTCCTGCACGACCGCAAGGCGACGGGCGCGAAGGGCAGGAACTGGCTGTTCTTCGGCCATCAGCGCCGGGCTTCCGACTTCTTCTATGAGGATGAGCTCAACGCGATGAAGCGGGAGGGATTGCTCACTGGCCTGACGCTCGCCTGGTCGCGTGACTGCAAGGAGAAGATCTACGTCCAGGATCGGATGCGGGAGCGCGGCGCCGAGCTGTTTGCCTGGCTCGAACAGGGCGCGCATTTCTATGTCTGCGGCGACGCCAAGCGGATGGCCAAGGATGTCGAGCGCGCCATGGTCGATGTCGTTGCGCAGCACGGCAGGCGCTCGGTCGACGAGGCTGTCGCCTATGTCGCGGCACTGAAGAAGGCCGGCCGCTATCAGGCCGACGTCTATTGACCTTGCTCCGGCGCGGATGAGGCGCCGGAGCGGCTGCTGAGCGGATTACTGGGCCTGCAGCGTCACGTTCGCCTTGCCGGCCACGTCCTTCCAGCGCGCGATGTCGGCCGCGAGGAAGCTCTTGAACTCGGCCGGCGAGTTGCAGACCGTCTCGCCGCCAAGCACGGCGAGCTTCTCCTGGATCTGCGTGTCGGCGCAGGCCTTGACGATCTCGGCATGCAGGCGCTCGACGATCGCCGGCGGCACGCCCTGTGGGCCGAGCAGGCCGAACCAGGCGACGGTCTCGTAGCCGGCAAAGCCCGACTCGGCGACGGTCGGCACGTTCGGCAAGGCCGGCGCGCGCTTGGCCGTGGTGACGGCCAGCGGCGTGACCTGGCCGCTGGTGACGAGGCCGATGGCCGGCGGCAGGTTCACCGCCATGAACTCGACCTGGCCGGAGACGATGTCGTTCAGCGCCGGGCCGGCGCCGCGATAAGGCACATGCGTCGCCTCGATCCCGGTCAGGACCTTGAGATATTCCGAGTTCATATGCGCGGAGGAGCCGCTGCCGCCCGAGGCATAGCTGAGCTTGCCCGGATTGGCCTTCGCATAGCTGATCAGCTCGGCCATCGACTTCACCGGCAGCTTGGTGCTGGCGATGAAGATGTTCGGCGCCTTGTAGACCAGCGAGACCGGTGTGAAGTCGCGCATCACGTCATAGGGGATGTTGGCATAGGTCGCGGCGTTGATGCCGTGCGAGCCGGCATTGCCCATGATGAAGGTGTAGCCGTCGGCAGCCGCGCGGGCCGCCGCCGCCGAGCCGACGACACCGCCGGCGCCGAGCCGGTTCTCGACCACGAAGGGCTGGCCGAGCGTGTTGCGCAGCTTTTCGGCGATCAGGCGGGCGGCGATGTCCGAGCCGTCGCCGGGCGCGCTCGGTACGATGATCGTCACCTGGCGTTCCGGCCATTGTTGGGCCGAGGCGGAGCTTGCCATGGCGGCGCAGCCGAGGGCCGCGACCAGGCCGAACGCCATCCCGATGCCGATCATTCTCATCGCGTTTCTCCAAAGATGATCAAAAACTGTGTTTCATATTGGGTTGACAGGATGCGTAACTCACTCTTTTGATCAAATCAATGCAGACCGCCCAAAGCCGCGCCGACTCGGTCAAGGACTGGATCCGGGACGACATCGTCGCCGGCGGCCTTGCCTTTGGTGCCCGCCTTCGGATCGACGAGCTCGCCAGCCGCTACGGGGCGAGCCATATGCCGGTGCGCGAGGCGCTGCGCAGCCTCGCCGGCGAAGGGCTCGTGGTTTCCGAGACGAACAAGGGCGCGCGCGTCGTCACGGTCGACCGGCGCCATGTCGAGCATCTCTTCACCGTGCGCATCGCGGTCGAGGTCGCACTCGCGCGCCAGGCGGCTCCGGCGATGACCCGGGACCGGCTCGCCGAGGTCACGGCACTGGAGGCGGAACGCCTCGCCGCCGTGGAGCACGGCGACTATGCGCAGGGCGTCGTCATCAACCAGCGTTTTCATCGGCGCATCTACGAGGCGGCTGGCAATGGCGAGGGCCTGGCGGTGCTCGATCGCCATTGGCTGCTGCTGGCCGCGCTCTGGTCGCGGCTCGGCTATCGCCCGGAGCGGCTCGGCGGCGTCGCCAGCGACCACGACCACATTCTGCGGGCCCTGCGCGACGGCGATGCCGAAGCCTGCGGGATCATGACCGCGGCCCATGTCACCAAGACGCGGCAGGACCTGATGGACCTGATGGCGCAGCGCGGAGAAAGCCTGGCGTGATGCGAGTTCTCGACGATCCGATCAGTCAGGTGCGGCTCAGCATCGCCCGGATCACCGACAAGACGCTCTGGTCCTTCCTGGAGATCCGTTGCGCCTCCGGGGCCGAGGGCGTCGGCGAGGCGAGCCTTGCCGGACGCGAGCGGGCGCTGCTCGACGCCGCCGTCGAAAACCTGCCGCGCTGGCTCGCCGGCGAGCCGCTGCCCGGCCTCGACGTGCC
>NZ_JAWDID010000074.1:0-24651 GCF_032464875.1 Allobosea rubneri | reverse complement strand
CGATGCTTCCGGCCGTTTCGCTGCTGCCCCCGCCATCATCGTCGGCGAGGGCAGCAGCGAAACGGCCGGAAGCATCGGGCAGGCCGGCGAAAGGCAGCAGCGCCAGCCCGAGACCGAGCGTCAGGGCGCGAGCCAGCCCGGCGAGACGGGCGGCGGAAGGGCGGCGAAGCTTCATGCCGCCGTCCTCTCGCCGCGCAGGCGGATACCGACGCCGATCATGCGCACCGCATCCTCCGCGGCCCGGCGCAGCAGCTTCTCCGATTCGGCGATCGCTTCCTCCAGCGTGCAGGGCCGCTTCAGGATGCTGGCGAAGGCGTCGATGCCATGCTCGAAATTGATCCGCACCTTGCCCCGGCCGATGGTGCCGGCGAGCGCCACCACCGGAATGCCCAGCGCCTTGGCGCGCCTCGCCACCTCGGCCGGGATCTTGCCGAAGGGCGTCTGCTCGTCGAGGCAACCCTCGGCGGTGATGACGAGGTCGGCCTGGCCCAGCAGGTCGTCGAAAGCCAGATATTGCATCACGATATTGTAACGTGGGTGCAGCCTTGCGCCCAGCAGCCCTTGCAGGCCGGCGCCGAGTCCGCCCGACGCACCGCCGCCGGGCGCGCTGGCAAGATCCTGGCCGGTCGCGTCGCGCAGGCAGGCCGCATAGGTTTCGAGCGCAGCTTCAAGAATGACGACCTGCTCGGGCGTCGCGCCCTTCTGTGGCGCGAAGACCCGCGCCACGCCTTTCGGGCCGAGCAGGATGTTGTGCCAGTTCACCGCGGCGTCGAGCCTGACGCGATCGAGACGCGGGTCCCGTCCCGAAAGGTCGATGCGGGCGAGATCGGCGAGCGCGCCGCCGCCGCGGGCGATCTGCTGCCCCTTCGCATCGAGCAGGCGGATGCCGAGGGCTTCGGCCATGCCGGCCCCACCATCATTGATGCCGCTGTCGCCGCAGCCGATCAGGATGCGCTCCGCGCCGGCATCGAGCGCGGCAAGGATCAGCTCGCCGACGCCATGGCTCGTCGTCAGCATCGGGTTGCGCTGGTCGCGCGGGACCAAAGCGAGGCCGGCGGCGGCGGCCATCTCGATCACCGCGGTTTTCGGTCCGGGTCGACCGAGGAAGCCGAAGCAGGCGGCGACCGGCTGGCCGACCGGCCCGGTCACGGTCCGCTCATGGAGCTGCCCGTCTGTGGCGGCGACCAGCGCCCGGGTGAAGCCCTCGCCACCATCGACCAGCGGCGCCAGCAGCGTCCTTGCGTCCGGCATGGCGGCATGAACGCCCGAGGCGATGGCGGCGGCGACGTCGCTGGCGTCCAGGCTCTCCTTGAACCCCGAGGGGGCGATCAGGATGTTGAGCGTCATGGGATGATCCTCACAGTGCCACGAGGCCTTGCGCCTCTGCTCCGTAAACGATGCCGCTCCGGGCTTATTCCGATGCCGGCTCATTATTTTTCGGTGACGCGGCTCAGCGCAGCGCCAGGCCGAAAGACGGCCAGATCCAGAGCGAAAAACCCATCAGCAGCACGAACATCACCGGCAGCAGCGCCAGCGAAAGAAGCATCAGGTCGCGCGCCGCATAGGTCGGTTTTTCGAGATCGGCATAGAGCGCGACCGGCTTGGCGCTGACCGCCAAGGTCTGGCAGAAGCCGGTGCCCATCACGATCAGCACGATCAGCGCGCTGGCATTGTAACCATGCGCGACCAGCGGCAGAGCGAGCAGCGGGATCAGGATGGTCGCCCGCGCGCTGCGCGAGGTGATCAGGAGATGCGAGAGCAGCGCGACCACGGCGACCAGGGCCGCGACCGCCGGCACCGAGCCCAGCGCGCCGGGTGGCAACGCCGCAAGCAGAAGCTCCATCAGCGATTTCGCCGCGCCGGTCGCGATCAACGCGCTGCCCATCAGCGTGGTCGCGGCGAGAAAAAGGATCAGCTGCCATTCGACCGTCTTGGCCGCCTGCTTCATCGAGACCGGAGCGAGCGGCTTCAAGGTCACGGCGACGGCGCCGAGCAGGGTCACGACCGCGGCATCGATGCCATGCAGGCCCTGCGTGCTCCAGCCGAGCACGACGAGCCCGACCACGGCGCCCACATAAAGCTGCTGGCGTGTCAGCGGGCCGGTATCGGGCGCGGGAAGAGATAGCGCCCGCCTCCGCTCGGCCGGCGCGAGGAACAGCCACTGAATGATCACCATAGCCGCGAGGCTGGCGATCACCGCCAGCGGCAGCGCCATCGCCATCCAGCCGAGATAGCCGTAGGCCGTACCACCGCTGCGCACGATCATCTCGACCGCGATCAGATGCGCGCCGGCACCGATCAGCGAGCCGCCGGCCGAGAGCAGGATAACCGTCGGGAACAGCAGCGCGAGCGCCCGATTGATTCTGGCATCGTCGATGGCGTCCGCGAGGGCGAGATAGACCGGCAGCAGCAGCGCCGCCCGGCCGGAGGTCGATGGCACCACGAAGGCGGTCGCGACGATCACGCCGGTGACGGCGAGGAAGAGCCCCCGGACCGTGCGGACGCGGGCAAGAGCAGCGAGCGCCAGCCGCTCGGCGAGGCCGCAAGCGCGCAGCGCCGCCGCGATGATGAAGGCGCCGATCAGGAGCCAGATCAGCTCGCTGCCGAGCGCGCCATGCAGCTGCTGCGCAGGGACAGTGCGGGTAGCGACGAGCGCCCCTGCCGCAGCGAGCGCGATCAGGGTGTCGTCGAGCGCCGTCAGGCACCAGGCGATCGTCGCGAGGCAGAAGACGATCAGCGCGATCCGCGCCTCGGCCGGGAATGGCAGCCAGAACCAGATCGCCGCGCCGAGCACGGCGGCGAGCCCGAGCGGCAGGAAGCGGGCGCGGACCGGCAGCCGCATCGCGAGGGCAGGAAGGGCGAAAGACCGTGGCGCGCCGATGCGGGCTCCGGTCAGGGTCTGGGTCGGGACAATGCTCATGCCGCACAAACGACGGGCTTGCGCGGTTTATTCCCGCTTGCTGCGAAAAATCGGCGCGGCCTTCAGACCGCGCCGGTGCTCTTCAGCGTCTGATAGGCCTTGAGGATTTCCTGAAGCGTACCCTCGCGCGAACGGTCGCCGCCATTGGCGTCGGGGTGGAAGCGCTTCACCAGTTCCTTGTAGCGCGCCTTGATCGCCGCCCGGTCGGCAGTGTCGTCGAGGCCGAGCGTTTCCAGCGCCTTGTGCGCGACGATGCCGACGCGCGGCTCCTGCTTGGCGGTCTGCTGGCCGGCGCGCGCGCCGAAGATGTTGAACCCGTCCTCGACCTCAGGCCCGGCAGCGCCGCTGGCGACCCGGCCGCGCTGTGCCATCCGCGCCGCCCTGGAATTGACGCCGAGCTTCCAGGTCGGCCGGTGGCCGATCTCTTCCTGCTTGGCATAAGCGGCGAGCGCCTCGTCGTTCATCCCGGCGAAGTAGTTGTAGGTCGCGTTGTAGGCCTTCACATGGTCGAGGCAGAACTGGAAGAACTTGCCTTCCTTGCCGCGCCCCATCGGCGCCCGGAATTCGCCGGCCTTGGTGCAGCCGGCATGGTCGCAGCGGCGCGCAGGTTCCTCGACGACCTCCTCCGCTTCGGAGGGGCCGATCCTGATGCGATCGAAAAGGCGCGAGTTGAAGTTCATGCTGGACGGGTTATGGGACCGGAACGTGAAAGCGACAAGTGTGCCGCGGCAGTGAGTCGTGCCGCGCGACAAGGGCATGATCATGACCGCAATGGCTGAACGGATTACGACCAAGCTCGAACAGGCGCTGGCGCCCGCCCGCCTCGCCGTCATCGACGAATCGCACCAGCATCACGGCCATTCCGGCTGGCGCGAGGGCGGCGAAACCCATTTCAGGGTGGATATCGTGTCGCAGGCCTTCGCCGGCAAGAGCCGGCTCGAGCGCCACCGCCTCGTCAACGCCGCCCTCGCCGAGGAACTCGCCGGCGGCGTGCATGCGCTCGCCATCGTCGCCCGCGCGCCCGAAGAGGGCTGAGCGACGGCTCAGCGCGCCTTCCGCTCCGGTGTCATGAGATAGATCGCGGTCGAAGCGAGCAGCAACGCCGCGAAGACCCAGTGCAGATTGGCGAAGGCGGTGGCCGCGCCGTGGCCGGCGCCGCGCTGGACCGCGATCAGCCAGCCCGAGCCGAACTGCACCGCAGCCGCACCCGCGATGAAGAGGAAATTGACGAAGGTCATGCCGCGCCCGACCAGGTGCTCGGGGAAGAAGATCCGCGCATGCGCCATCAGGATCGCATAGGTGAAGCCGGTGCCGCCGACGATGGCGAAGAGCGTGACGGCGCCCGGCATCGAGCGCTCGCCGAGCAAGGCGAGCAAGGCGAAGCCGACCCCTGTCGCGGCGGTGCCCCAGGCGACCAGCGGCTTGCTCCGGCCGCTGCGCTTCTGCAACGCCCCGTAGACGAAGGCGCCGGCGGTCATGGTGATCGCCATGGCGAGCGCCGCATGGCCGGCGGCGACCGCATCGAGACCATGGACCTGGGTCATGAAGGGGGCGATCCAAAGGCCGCGCCCCGTCGCCAGAATGGCGTAGCCGCAGAGCGTGATCGGCGCCAGCAGCCAGAGCGGACGAATGCTGGCGATGCTCTTCAACCCCTGCAGCAGCCCCTCCTGGCGCCCCGATGAGTCCGTGGCGACCGGCGGATCGCGCACCAGCAGGGTCGCCAGCACGGTCGCCAGCAGGAACATCGTCGCGAAGCCCAGCATGGTCGCGCGCCAGCCATAGCTCTGCGCCGCCAGCGCAAGCGGGGCCGCACCGGCGAGATTGCCGAGCGAGCCGAGGCCGATGAAGACCGAGGACAGCACGCCGAAGCGCGCCGTGTCCTGCGTCCGGGCGAAGAGATAGAGCGCCGACATGAAGATCGGCGAGCAGCCGATGCCCACCAGCCCCATGGCGAAGACCGCGACCCAGGCGCTCTGCGCCGTGGCGAACAGGAAGGCGCCGACGGTGCCGATCGCCATGGTCGTGGCGACCGTCCGGCGCGGGCCGAGCCGGTCGAGCGCCCAGCCGACCGGGAACTGCGCGGCGGCGAAGGTGATGAACCAGGCGGCGCCGAGTGTGCCGAACTCGGCCGGGCCGATCTTGAGATCCGCCATCACCGGTCCGGCGATGACGCTCAGGAACGAACGGTAGAAGATCGAGAGGATATAGGCCGGCAGCAGCGCGAAGAAGATGGTCACCGGGAACTCCCATGCCGGGCCGAGGCGGCCTCGGCCGGCCGCGGAGCTCCCGGATCGATCACTTGATGCGCTCGAGTACGGAGACGTAGTTCGCCACCGCCGCCCCGCCCATGTTGAAGATGCCGCCGAGACGGGCATCCTTGACCTGCATGCCTTCCGGCGCCTCGCCGGTGAGCTGCATCGCCGAGAGCACATGCATCGAGACGCCGGTCGCGCCGATCGGATGGCCCTTGGCCTTCAGGCCGCCGGAGACGTTGACCGGCAGCTTGCCGTCCTTCTGGGTCCAGCCTTCCTTGATCGCCCGGGCGCCGTCGCCCTCCTTGGTCAGGCCCATCGCCTCGTATTCGATGAGCTCGGCGATGGTGAAGCAGTCATGGGTCTCGACGAAGGAAAGATCGTCGAGCGCGATCCCGGCATTGGCGAGCGCCTTCTGCCAGGCGAGCGCGCCACCCTCGAACTTCAGGATGTCGCGGCGGGCCAGCGGCAGGAAGTCCTGGACATGGGCCATGCCGCGGAAGCCGACGGCGCGGCGCATGGTCTTGGCGGTCTCCTCGTCGGCTAGCACCAGCGCGGCGGCGCCGTCCGAGACCAGCGAGCAGTCGGTGCGCTTCAGCGGGCCTGCGACGAAGGGGTTCTTCTCGCTCTCCTCGCGGCAGAAGGCGTAGCCGAGATCCTTGCGCATCTGGGCGTAGGGGTTGTCGACGCCGTTCTTGTGGTTCTTCGCCGCGATCATGGCGAGCGCGTCGGACTGGTCGCCATGGCGCTGGAAATAGGCTCCGGCGATCTTGCCGAAGACGCCGGCGAAACCGCCCTGGGTGTCGCCTTCCTGGGCGAGATAGGACGCCTTGAGCAGGTTCTTGCCGATCTCCGGCCCGGGCGTCGTGGTCATCTGCTCGACGCCGACGACGAGCACGACTTTGGCGGCGCCGGCCTTGATGGCGCGCACGCCCTGATGCACCGCGGCCGAGCCAGTGGCGCAGGCGTTCTCGACGCGCGTCGCCGGCTTGAAGCGCAGCGCCGGGTCGGCCTGGAGCACGAGGGAGGCGGTGAAGTCCTGGGCCGAGAAGCCGGCATTGAAATGGCCGAGCACGATCTCGTCGACCTGGTCTGCGGTGATGCCGGCATCGACCAGCGCATCCGTCGCGACCCTGACGATCAGGCTCTCGATGGTCTCGGCATCCTGCTTGCCGAACGGAGTATGGGCCCAACCGACGATTGCAGCGCTCATGGCGTCATCTCCCGAATGATGTGCAGATACACATTATCTGCCTTTGCCCTCGTCCCGCGACAAGCGGCACCGGTGCATTTCTGTCGTGCGTGGAAAGGCCAACCGCCCGCCCCTGTCAAGCGCGCCACGCAGCCTCCCTATCCGACCGAGAGCGCCAGCAGCACGCCGACGCCGACAACGATCATCGTCATGCCCAGGATCTCGCGCCGCGAAGTGCCCTCGGAGAAGATCCGGCGCGAGGCGATCTGGGCGAGCGGCACCTCGACCAGGCCGAGCGTGCGGACATTGGCTGCGCTGGTCAGCGAAAAGCCGATGAACCAGAACTGCGAGGCGGCGGCGCCAAGGAAACCGGCGGCGAGCGAGGGCTTCCAGTTTTCGATCGAGCGCCGCAGCGCCGTGCGGTCTGCGGCGGCCATGTAGGCGGCGAGGATCAGCGAGGAGAACACCAGCCCCCAGGTCAGGGTGGTGGTGGCGCGCAGCACGAAATTTCCGTCCGGCAAGGCGAGAATGCCGCCGCGGAAGCCGATCGCCGAAAGCGCGAAGGAGGCACCGGCCGCGATCCCGAGCACGGCCGGGCGCAGGCCAGCGGCACTGAGCTTCTCGCCCGGCTTCCACGACATCACCACGACCCCGGCGGTGGCGAGGACGATGGCCGCGAACTTCGGAAGGCTCAGCGCATCGCCGAGCAGCAGCGCGCCGAACAGCGCGACCTGCACCGGCTCGGTCTTGGTGTAGGCGGTCGTCACCGAGAAGGAGCGCTCGCGCATCGCTGCCAGCATCAGCCCGGTCGCCAGGATCTGCGTCACCGAGCCCCAGAGGGTGAAGCCGAGATAGCGCAGGTCCGGCGGCGGCGGCAGCCTGCCGCTCGCCAGGCAGACCAGGACGAGGAAGAGCAGCGCGAAAGGCAGGCCGAACAGAAAGCGGACCTGCGTCGCGCCGACGACCCCGATCGCGTCGGTCAGCGAGCGCTGCGTCAGGTTGCGCGCGGTCTGCAGCAGGGAGGCGGCAAGCGTCGCCGGTATCCACAAAAGGGCGAAGCTCACGCGAAATTCCCGAACTAAATGCGATCCGCCCGCTTTTGGACCGCTTGACGGTGCTAGGCAAATCGCTCGGCGAAGGGTAGGTATGCAGGATCAGCGAGGCCATAAATCGCCCGCCGTCTCGAAAATGCCTCAAGCGTCGCGTTGAAGCCCCCTCAACTACACGTCAAGACAGGTTCAAGACCTCAGCCGATGAACGCATTTCGCCTCGCCGCCGGCGCAACCCTCGCCAGCTTCCTCGTCGCAGCCGTCCCGGCCCAGGCCGGCACGAGTCTGGTGATCGACGCCTCCAGCGGCGCCGTGCTCTCGAGCGAGAATGCGAGCCAGGCTTGGCACCCGGCCTCGACCACTAAGATGATGACGCTCTATGTCGCGCTCAAGGCCGTGCGCGACGGAAAGATCGGACTCGAGACCGCGATCCCGGCCTCGAAGCGGGCCGCCAGCCAGCCGCGCGTCAAGGTCTATATCCGCGCCGGCCAGGAGGTGACGCTCGACAACGCCATTCGCATCATGATGGTGAAGTCGGCCAACGACATCGCCTATGTCATCGCCGAGGGCGTCGGCGGCGACGTCGAGAACTTCGTCGGGATGATGAATGCCGAAGCCCGGCGCCTCGGCATGCGCGACACCAACTTCGTCAATCCCAATGGCTGGCACCATCCCGACCAGCAGAGCAGCGCGCGCGACCTCGCCGTGCTCGCCATGGCCCTGATGAGCGAGTTCGGCGACTATTCGGAATACTGGAACACCGGCGCCGTGCAGCTCGGCAAGCAGGTGCTGAAGAACACCAACGGCCTCGTCGGCCGCTATTACGGCATCAACGGCTTCAAGACTGGCTTCGTCTGCGCCTCCGGCTTCAATGTGGTCGCGACCGCAACGCGTGGCGGGCGCACCCTGATCGCCGTGGTGATGGGGGCCCATTCGGGCTCCGAGCGCACCATCAAGGCGGCCCAGCTCCTCGATGACGGCTTCGGCAAATGGGGCGGCTTCGGCAGCACCGTCGCGAACCTGCCCTCCGGCACCGGCGGGCGTGCGTACAGCGTCTGCGACGCGGTCCGCCGCGGCGGCGGTGCGCTCGGCGACGACGTCGAGTCCAGCGGCCCGATCACCGTCTCCTCCGGCCATGGCGTCGGCGGCAACAGCGACGGCACCTCCGACCGCTTTGCCGTTGGCGCGCCGCAGGCCGGCGTCGGCGGCTCGGTCCTGACCCGCTCGCCGTCCGGGCGCATCACGCTGGGCCCGCGCGCGCCGCTCGCCACCGTCAACGTCGCCTTCGGCCGCACGCCCGGCTCCGCCTCCGCCCCGCTCGCGGCCAATGCCGTCGCCAAGCCCGACACCCAGATCGCGCGTGAGATCCAGCCGGGGGCGCCGGTCGCCGCTGGTCTGGTCGGTGCTGGCGCGGGGCGCACGGCCTCCGCCAACGGCGCGATTCCGGCACGCTCCTCCGCCTTCGCCGCTACGGCGCCGGGCGACGAGGTCCAGCCGCCCTCCGACGCCTTCCGCTCCGGCCCGCTGCGCCTACAGGGTGCTGTCCAGGCGGGCGCCGCGACCCCGGCAAGCCTGCGTCCTGGCGCCGCCGCCGGCATCAAGCCGGCCGGACGCAACAGCGCTGCCAAGGCCTCTCCCGCAAAGCCTGTGCTGACCAAGCCAGCCAAGGCCAAGCCGGCTCCGGCCAAGGCCAAGCCGACGACCGCGCTGGTCAAGCCGCCAGCCCGTCCTTCCAAGCCGGCGGCCTCCGCCGCCAAGCCTGACGCCTGAAACCTGCCGGAGACGCCGTGCGCACTGACGGCGACGTCTCCCATGGCCAGCGCGGCATCGCGCTGGCGCTCGCTTCCGCCGCTGCCTTCGGCACCAATATCGTCAGCGCCCAGATCGCCGGGATGGCCGGGCTGAGTGGCCCGCTGCTCGTTTTCTACCGCGTCTTCGTGATGCTGGCCCTGGTCGGCGGCGCCATCCTGCTCTGGCGGAGCGGGCTTTCAGTGCCGCGCCGGCGCTGGCCGGCCCTCATCCTGTTCGGAATCTCGACCGCGCTGGTCGGCAGCGCCTATCTCTCCTCGGTCGCCTTCCTGCCGGTCACCGTCGCCGCCGTGGTGTTCTACACCTTCCCCGTGCTGGTCGTGCTGGCCGAGCCGCTGCTCACCCGGACCCGGCCGAGCCTGGAACGCATCGCCGTCGTCCTCATCGCCTTCCTCGGCGTCGCCATGGTCGTCGGGCCGGACTGGCACGGGCTCGATCCGCGGGGCCTCGCGCTCGCGCTGCTGGCGAGCGTCGCGGCGGCGGTGCAGTTCTTCGCCGCCGGCGCGCTCGGAGAGACAGGGACGCTGCCCAAGCTGCTCTGGTCGCATCTGATGGTGCTGCCGGTGACCTTGCTGATCCTGCTGCTCACAGGTGGCATGCAGCCGCCCTCGGCGCTTGCGCTTGCGCCGCTCGCCGTCCTCGTCACCATCGGCGGCTATCTCGTCGGCTTCCTCTGGCAGGTGCTGGCGCTCGCCCGCGTCTCGCCCGGCCCGGCCGCGCTCGCCTTCTGTGCCGAGCCGGTCTTCGCCGTGATCATCGCCGCCGCCGTCCTCGGCGAGCGCGTCGGGGCGCTGCAATATGCCGGGGGAGGCCTTGTCGTCGCCGCGATCATGACCAATGTAATACTAGAACAAAAGCGGGTGCGGGCCTCGAAGCTGGCGCTCGCGCCCCCAGCCTGAACCGCCCGCCGGATCGATTGCCGAACATGTCCGCCCAGCCGCCTCTACCTATCCCGCTGACCCTGCTCACCGGCTTCCTCGGTGCCGGCAAGACCACCCTGCTCAACCGGCTGCTGAAGGACGAGGCCCTGGCCGACACCATCGTGCTGGTCAACGAGTTCGGCGAGATCGGCCTCGACCATCTCCTGATCGAGGGCGTCGAGGACAACATGGTCCTGCTCGCCTCCGGCTGCCTGTGCTGCACCATCCGCGACGACCTGATCGTGACGCTGGAGGACCTGCTGCGCCGGCGCGACAATGACCGGATCGCGCCCTTCAGGCGCGTCGTAATCGAGACCACTGGCCTCGCCGACCCCGCGCCGATCCTCAACGTCCTGATCAACCACCGTTATCTCGCCATGCGCTTCAGGCTCGACGGCGTCGTCACCGTGGTCGACGCGGTCAACGGCTCCGCCACGCTCGATGCCCATCCCGAGGCGCTGCGTCAGGTGATCGCCGCCGACCGGATCGTCCTGACCAAGACCGAGATCGCGGAGGATGCGGAAGCGGTCTCTGCCCTGCACCGCCGTCTCGGCGACCTCAATCCCGGCGCCGCGATCCTGCCCGCCGATGCGCAGGCGCAGGCGCTTGTCGGTGCCGGCCTCTACGATCTCGCCGACCGGCCGGGCGAGCTGCGCCAATGGCTCGCGGCCGAGACGCTCGAAGGCGGTCACGACCACCACGGTCATGGCGATCACGGGCATCATCACCACGACCATCACCATGACGCGCCTCACCACCACCACGACGTCAACCGCCACGACGCCAACATCCGCGCCTTCGTCCTGACTGCGGAGGAGCCGATCCGGCTCGCGACCTTCGAACTGTTCTGGACCCTGCTGCGCTCGACCCATGGACCGAAGCTCCTGCGCCTCAAGGGGCTGGTCAGCCTCGCCGAGCAGCCGCAGGGGCCGCTTGTCGTCCACGCCGTCCAGCAGGTGCTGCATCCGCCAGTGCAGCTTGCCGCCTGGCCGGATGCCGACCGTCGCTCGCGCCTCGTGCTGATCGTCCGCGATCTCGACGAAGCGGTCGTCGCCCGGCTCTGGACGGCCTTCCTCGGCCGCACCGCGCCGGGCGGGACCGCGGGCCACGCCCATCACCACCACGGCTGAGCCAGGCGGCGTCTGGCCCGCTTCTTGATCCCAGTCTCCCAGCCTGCCGTTCTCGCTATCGTGGCGTGCCATTCCGGCACGTTACAGTGTCGATCCGGTCGGACTCCGGAGGCAGGACCATGCCGAACCTCTTCGCTCTGAACATGCCGGCCGATGGCCGCCGGCCCGCCGCGCGACCGAATATCGGGTATGGCGCCAAGGCGAGCAGCCCGGTCCATATCGAACGGCGCCAGCTCTCCGCCTGCGGCGCGATCGAGGCGGAATGGGCCGCCCTCGCCGCCCGCGCCATCGAGCCCAACCCGTTCTACGAGCCCGGCTTCGCACTGCCGGCGGCGCAGCATCTCGTCAGCTTCCGCGACGTCCAGGTCCTGCTGGTCTGGCAGGGCAAGTCGGGCAGCTCAGGGCGCCTGCTCGGCTTCAGTCCGCTCCAGCCGAGCCGGCGGCTGTTCGGCAGCGATACCCTGACCGGCTGGAACGATGCCCGGCTCGGCAACGCCGCGCCGCTGATCGACCGCGACGAGCTCGGCCCGGTGATCGAGGCTGTG
This sequence comes from Allobosea rubneri, assembly GCF_032464875.1. Taxonomy (NCBI): domain Bacteria; kingdom Pseudomonadati; phylum Pseudomonadota; class Alphaproteobacteria; order Hyphomicrobiales; family Alloboseaceae; genus Allobosea; species Allobosea rubneri. The sequence continues at coordinate 12,834 of NZ_JAWDID010000074.1, read as the reverse complement.
CTCGGCATGCGCGGAAGCTGGGGCAGCCTCGCCTCCAGCGGACTGCTGCTGCCCGGCATCGATCGCGACGGCGATCTTGCCCAAGGCGTGCTGCAGCAGGCAGCGGAGATGGGCTGGCGCGCGACGCTGAGCGCGGCCACCCCGCCGCCCCTGCCCCTGGCCGAGGGCGGTCCCGATCTCGCAGCGCTCCGCCACGGATTGTCGCGCCATGGCGAGCTTGCTCTGGTCGAAGCCTCTTCACGGCAGGACCTGCGCGACATCGTCGAGATGCTGCTGGCCCTGGAAGCGTCCGGCCCCCTCGCAAGGGCCGGCACCGCGACCCTGCAGGACATCCGCGAGACCGCCTTCCTGCGCGCCATGACCCGCAGCCTCGCCCGCGCTCGGCAATGCCGCGCCGGCCTCCTGACGCTGGACGGCCAGCCGATCGCCGGCGCGATCGTGATCGGCAAGGGACGGCGGCGCTGGCTCTATGCCAGCGCCCAGGAGGAGCGTTTCGCGAGCTTCGCGCCGCTGGCGCAACTCGTCGCCCAACTCCGCCGTCGCAACCATGCCGCCCAGCTGGTCGGCGATATCCCCGGCCCGCACGCCGTCACCGACAGGCTGGCGCTCGGCGAATTGCGCCTGCTGCCGCGTCCGAAGCGCGGGCCCAGGCCGGTCGGCCTCAGCCAGCCTCGTCGCGCAATAGCCGCCGGATGATCTTGCCGGTCGTCGTCATCGGCAATTCGGTCCGGAAGGCGATCTCGCGCGGATATTCATGCGCCGCGAGGCGCTGGCGCACGAAGCCCTGGATCTCGGCGATCAGCGTCTCCGAGGGCTGATGGCCGGCAGCCAGCACGACGAAGGCCTTGACGATCTCTGTGCGCAGCGCGTCCGGCTTGCCGACCACCGCCGCCAGCGACACCGCCGGATGGCGCAGCAGGCAATCCTCGATCTCGCCGGGCCCGATCCTGTAGCCCGACGAGGTGATGACGTCGTCATCACGGCCCACGAAACGGAAATAGCCCTCCGCGTCGCAGAGCCCCTGGTCGCCAGTGGTCATCCAGTCGCCGATGAACTTGGCTTCGGTCGCCTCCGGCTTGTTCCAGTAGCGCAGGAACATCACCGGATCCGGCCGCCTGACCGCGATCCGCCCCTCCTCCTCCGGCTCGCAGAGACTGCCATCGGCGCGGATCACCGCGACGTCGTGGCCCGGCACCGCCTTGCCGATGCAGCCGGGCTTCACCACGCCGAGCGCCGCACTGGAGGCGAGCACGAGGTTGCACTCGGTCTGGCCGTAGAACTCGTTGATGGTCAGGCCGAGCTTCTCGCGCCCCCAGGCCAGCGTCTCGGCGCCGAGCGACTCGCCGCCCGAAGCGACGGTGCGCAGCTTGAGGTCGTAGCGTCCGCGCGGATTGTCGACCGAGCGCAGCATGCGCAGCGCCGTCGGCGGGATGAAGCTGTTGCGCACGCCGAGCTCGGCCATCAGCCGGAACGCCTCGTCCGGGTCGAACTTCGCCGCCGGCCGCGCCACGATCGGCACGCCGTGATGCAGCGCCGGCATCAGGCAGTTGAGCAGGCCGCCGGCCCAGGCCCAGTCGGCCGGTGTCCAGATCAGGTCGCCCGGCTGCGGCAGGAACTCGTGCGGCATCTCCACCCCCGGCAGATGCGCCGGCATCACCCTATGGCCGTGCAGCGCGCCCTTGGCGTTGCCGGTGGTGCCGGAGGTGTAGATCATCAGCGCCGGGTCGTCGCGCGAGGTGTCGACCGGGGTGAAATCCGGGCTTTCGGCTTCGAGCGCCGTCTCCAGCCCTTCGGCCCGGCCATCGGCGCCGTCGCTGGAGAGGATCAGGTCGAGCTCCGGCAGCGGCTCCTCGATCTGCGCCAGCTTGGCAAGGCCCGCCGCATTGGTCACCAGCGCCTTGGCGCCGCAATCGTTCAGCCGGTAGGACAGCGCGTCGGCGCCGAACAGCGCCGCCAGCGGCACCGCGATGGCGCCGAGCTTGTAGGCGGCGAGATGGACGATCGGCACATGCCGCCCCTGCGGCAGCAGGATCGCGATGCGGTCGCCGATGCCGACGCCGCGCCGGCGCAGCGCATTGGCGAGCCGGTTCGACTGGGCCCGCAACTCGCCATAGCTCACCGGCGTCACCGACCAGTCCGGATTGAGCTCGATCAGCGCAGTCCTGTCGGGCTCCACCGCGGCCCAGCGATCGCAGCAATCGACGCCGATATTGTAGCGCTCCGGGATCTGCCAGCGGAAGGCGGCGCGCAGGCGCTCGTAATCGCGGATATCGGGAAGCATCGGCAGGCCCTTCGGTTAGAGCATTCTCGAGCGAAGTGGATACCGGTCCGCGCGAAGAAAATGCGGTAAAACAAAGAGATAGAGAATTTCCACGGTTCTCTGAATCGCGGAAATTCTCCTGAGCCCGCAGGAACTTGAGGTGGAGGCCACCTTGGCGAGGGGAGCGGGCCCGGAATGATGAGCCCCTGCGAGGCTCGCCTCCTCTCCCACCGGTGCGGCGAGCGGAAACGCGCTGGAGCGCGCGCACGATAGGCAGGTGGCGGGGCGCTGTCACCTTGGCGGTGCGTCAACCGCCGTCATGATGCGCCAGTCAGCCGCGCGCCATCTGCGAGCGCTTGGCCCAGCCGGTCATCCGGTCCTCGACGAAATCGACGACAGCGACCAGGAAGATGCCGAGCACGGCCAGCACGATCAGCGCCGCGAACACCAGCGGCACGTTGAAATCGGCCGAGGCGCGGGTGATCAGGTTGCCGATGCCGAGATTGGAGGCGTTCTGCTCGCCGATCACCGAGCCGACATAGGCGAGCGTGATCGAGACCTTCAGCGCCCCGAAGAAATAGGGCAGCGAGCGAGGAATGCCGACCTTGGTCATGATGTCGAGCCGGCTTGCGCCGAGCGCCTTCAGCACGTCCTCGGTCTCGGGCTCGATCGTGGCGAGGCCGGTCGCGACATTGACCACGATCGGGAAGAACGAGATCACGAAGGCGGTCAGTACCGGCGGCAGCCAGCCGACGCCGAACCAGAGCACGAGGATCGGCACCACCGCGACCTTGGGGATCGCATTGAAGCCGACCAGCAGCGGGTTGAGCCCGGCCTGGAGCAGGCGCGACGAACCGACCAGCAGCCCGACCGCGAGCCCGAACAGGATCGAGAGCCCGAAGCCGGCCGTGGTCATCCAGAGTGTGTGGAAGGCGTTTGTGTAGAGCGGCTTCTGGTACTGCACCAGCGCCGCCCAGATCGCCGAGGGCGGCGGCAGCACGAAGGCCGAGATCGAGAGAGCCCGGCAGGCCACTTCCCAGAGCGCGAAGAAGCCGAGCGTGAACAGATAGGGCGCGAGCCTGAGCCAGATCGAGCGCTTCATGGCGTTGATGGCCCTGTCTCTCCAGGACAGCCCTCATCCTGAGGAGCCGCGTAGCGGCGTCTCGAAGGATGGTCCAGCCGTCTTCGGAGCCTTCTGGAACATCCTTCGAGACGCGCTCCTGCAGAGCGCTCCTCAGGATGAGGGCTGAAAGAACGACAGGCAGTCATGCTGCGGCCCTCGCCTGCCGGATATGGCCGCGCAATTCGTGGACGATCTCGGCAAATTCCGGCGTGTAGGTGATTTCGAGGTCGCGCGGACGGGCGAAGCCGATCTCGCGCTCGGCGATGATCCTGCCCGGCCGCGCCGACATGCAGAACACCCGGTCGGCCAGGAACACCGCCTCGCGCAGATCATGCGTGACCAGGATCACCGTGACGGCGCGCTCGGCCTGCAAGTCGCGGATCACGCACCAGAGTTCCTCGCGCGTGAAGGCGTCGAGAGCGCCGAAGGGCTCGTCCAGCATCAGGAGCTTGGGCTCGTGAATCAGCGAGCGGCAGAGCGAGGCGCGCTGCTGCATGCCGCCCGAGAGCTCCCAGGGATACTTCGCGCCCATGCCCTTGAGACCGACCTTCTCGAGCAGCCCTTCGGCTCGCGCGACATATTCGTCCTTGTTGGCGCGCAGGCGCTGGCGATGCGGCTGCACCACTTCGAGCGGCAGCAGGAGGTTGTCCAGCGTGGTGCGCCAGGGCAGCAGCACCGGATTCTGGAAGGCCATGCCGGTGATCTTGATCGGCTCGGCGACGCGCTGGCCGTCGACCATGACCATGCCGGCCTTCGGCTTCTGCAGGCCGGTCGCGAGCTTCATCAGGGTCGACTTGCCGCATCCGGACGGGCCGACGATGGCGGCGAACTCGCCCTCGCGCACCTTCAGCGACAGGCCGTCGACCGCGGGCGGCCCGTCACCGCCACCATAGACATGCGTGACCTCGTTCAGTTCGACGAAGGCGGTCAAGGGCGCTCCATGGGCAGCAGGCGGGAAGCCGGCCTTCCCTCCACCGGGAAGGCCGGATGCGGGGCGGGATGCTCAGAGCTTTCGATCGGCCTCGGCCGGCAGGAAGCTGTCGACGAAAGCCTCGCCCGCCTTGGCCTTGTCCTTGAAGGTGAAGGTCAGGCCGATCTGGTCGAGCGCCGTCGCCCAGCGCGCCTTGTCGATGCCGCCGACGCCATTGGCCTTGACCCAGGGCGTCACCACGTTCTGCTCCAGCGTCATCTTCAGGCGCTCGAGCTCGACCTCCTGCTTGGCGACATCGTTGCGCTTGATCACCAGCTGCGCGCCGAGCTCGGGATTGGCGACGGTGTCGCGGATGCCCTTGGTGATCGCACGCAGCAGGCCGCGCAGCGCCTCCGGCTTCTCGGCCATGAACTTCGGCGAGGCCATCACGACATTGCCGTAGAGCTCGACGCCGTAATCCGACATCAGCATGGTGACGATGTCGTCGACCGGCACGCCGCGCGACTTAAGGTTGATGTAGGACGAGTTGGCGAAGCCGAAGACGGCGTCGACCTCGCCCGAGGCGAGCATCGGCTCGCGGACCGGGAAGCCGACATTCTCCATCCGCATCTTGCTGTCGTCGAGCTTGTTGACGGTCTTGAAGATCGGCCATTGCGCGAAGGCGGCGTCGGCCGCCGGGGCGCCGAACTTCTTGCCTTCGAGGCTCTTCACATCGCTGGTGATGCCGCGGCTCTTGCGGCCGACGATGGCGAAGGGCGGACGGTCATAGACCATCATCACAGCCTTGAGATCGACGGTCGGGTTCTCGTCGCGGAAGCGGATCAGCGAGTTCACGTCGCCAAAGCCGACATCATAGGTGCCCGACGCGACGCGCGGGATCGCCTCGCGCGAGCCATTGCCGGTGTCGATGGTGACGTCGAGCCCCTCGGCTTTGAAGTAGCCCTTCTCCTGCGCCATCAGGAACAGCGCCGCCGGCCCCTCGAAGCGCCAGTCGAGCGTGAAGCGCACCGCAGTCTGCGCCGCGGCCGGGCCGATTCCGAGCCCCGCCACGACCAGGCCGAGCACGCCCGCCAGCCCGGCCAGGCGCCGGCGTGAAAGGGAGCTGTAGACTTTAGTCGTAGACATCTGGGACTCCGGAATGGGGCGCGAAAGGAGCGATGGCGGGAGATTGGTTCCGGCGACGACGAGCAAGGCCCGTGCCGCAGAGCAGGCAGCTTCAAACTGGCGCAATGTCCATCTGCGTCAAGCCGATCCGATGAAAATTCATGCAGCGCGGCAAACAAGTCGCGCAAATTTCCGGCAGCCTGCCTCAGGCGGTTCCTTTCCCGCCGAAAGCCGACCGGTCAGAGCGGCAGCGCCCCGTCGGTCTTGACCTCCTCCATCACCGCATAGGTCCGCGTCTCGCGCACCGCCGGCAGCGCCAGCAGCACCTCGCCGAGGAAGCGCCGATAGGCGTTCATGTCGGCGACCCTGGTCTTGACGAGATAGTCGAAGCCGCCGGCGACCATATGGCATTCCAGCACCTCGGGCGCCCGCTTCACCGCATTGGCGAAGCGCTCGAAGGCGTCGGGCGTCGTCTTGTCGAGATAGACCTCGACGAAGACCAGAAGATGCAGCCCGAGCTTCACCGGATCGAGCGTCGCACGATAACCGGTAATGTAGCCCTCGCGCGTCAGCCGCTTCAGGCGTTCGCCGGTCGCGGTCGGCGACAGCCCAACCGCCTCGGCCAGCTCGACGCCGGCGGCACGGCCGTCATTCTGCAGCATCGCCAGCAGGCGGCGGTCGGTTCGATCCAGCACGGGATATTTCTCTGTCATATGGCAATACAACGAACATTCTTACATCTGAGAGACAAACATATCCATTGATATCCGGCGTGCTTGCCACGATCCTTCAGATCATCCCGTTTTAGCCTCTCCGGAGCCCCGCCATGGCCGCCCCTGCCCCGCGACCGATCGACAGCGCCGCCCCCGTTTTCCGCGCGCCCTATGCCGAGGATGACGGCGCGATTGCCGGGCGCCTGCTCGCCGGCTCCAGGCGGGAGCCCGCCGCCAAGGCCAGGATCGACGCCCGCGCCACCTCGCTGATCGAGGCGATCCGCACCCGCAAGGTCGGCCTCGGCGGCATCGAGGAATTGCTGCGCGAGTATTCGCTCTCGACCAAGGAGGGCCTCGCGCTGATGGTGCTGGCGGAAGCCCTGTTGCGCGTGCCCGACGCCGCCACCGCCGACCGGCTGATCGAGGACAAGCTCGGCCAGGGCGACTTCGCCCACCATGAATCGAAGTCCGACGCCTTCCTGATCTCGGCCTCGTCCTGGGCGCTCGGCCTCACCGCCCGCATCATCCAGCCCGGCGAGACCCCGACCAGCATCATCGGCAATCTCTCCAAGCGCCTCGGCCTGCCAGCCGTGCGCACCGCGACGCGCCAGGCGATGCGGGTGATGGGCAATCATTTCGTGCTCGGACAGACCATCGAGGAGGCGCTGAAGCGCGCCCGCTCCGGCACCGGCAAGCTCTATCGCTACTCCTTCGACATGCTCGGCGAGGGTGCCCGCACGCAAGGAGATGCCGATCGCTACTACGCCTCCTATGCCGCCGCGATCGACGCCATCGGCCGCTCCGCCGGCAATGACAAGCTGCCGAACCGGCCGGGCATCTCGGTCAAGCTCTCGGCGCTGCATCCGCGCTATGACGCGACCAATCGCGAGCGCGTGCTCGTCGAGCTCACCCCGAAGGTGATCGAGCTCGCCCGCCAGGCCAAGAAATACGATCTCAACTTCACCGTCGACGCCGAGGAAGCAGACCGGCTCGAGCTCTCGCTCGACGTCATCGACGCGGTGCTGGCCGATGCCTCACTCGCCGGCTGGGACGGCTTCGGCCTCGCCATCCAGGCCTATCAGAAGCGCGCCAGCGCGGTGATCGCCCATATCGCGGCGCTGGCCGAGTTTTACGATCGGCGCATGATGGTGCGCCTGGTCAAGGGCGCCTATTGGGACACCGAGCTGAAGCGCGCCCAGGAGCGGGGCCTGCCCGACTATCCGGTCTTCACCCGCAAGGCGATGACCGACCTGAACTACGAGGCCTGCGCCAAGCAGCTGCTGGCCCTGCGCCCGCGCATCATCCCGCAGTTCGCCACCCACAACGCGCTCACCGTCGCGACCGTCGCCGAGCTCGCCGGCAACACCGAGAACTTCGAGTTCCAGCGCCTGCACGGCATGGGCGAAGCGCTCTATGAGCGCCTCCTCCAGGAGAATTCCGGCTTCGCCTGCCGGACCTATGCGCCGGTCGGCGGCCATCAGGACCTGCTCGCCTATCTCGTGCGCCGCCTGCTCGAGAACGGCGCCAACTCCTCCTTCGTCTCGGTCTCGGGCGATCCCGACGTGCCGGTCTCGGAGCTGCTCGTGCCGCCGGCCGACATCATCGGAACGCCGGGTGCCGCCCGCCATCGCCGCATCCCGCTGCCGGCCGATCTCTTCGGCCCGTCGCGCAAGAACTCGGCCGGCATTGAGCTCGGCGATGCCGCGAGCCTGGAGGCGCTGCTCGCCGAGATCGGCCGCGCGACCGCAAAACCCTTCCCGGAGGCGGGCGCCGTGATCGACGGCAAGCCCGTCGCCGGCAACCGCCGTGAGCTGCGCTCGCCGATCGACGCAAGGCCGATCGGCCATGTCGTCGAGGCGAACGAAGCTTCGGCCGCCCAAGCGGTGCTCGCGGCGAAGGCCGGCTTCCCCGCCTGGAACGCGACGCCGGCGCGGATCCGCGCCGCGGCCCTGCGCCAGGCGGCCGAGCTGATGGAGGCCCGCCGCGGCCCGATCCTCGCTTTGCTCCAGGCCGAGGCCGGCAAGACGCTGGACGACGCCATCGCCGAGCTCCGCGAAGCCGTCGACTTCCTGCGCTACTACGCCGCCGAGGCCGAGACCAAGTTCGCGGTGCCGACCGCCCTGCCCGGCCCGACCGGCGAGGAGAACCGCCTCGTCCTGCGCGGCCGCGGCCCCTTCATCTGCATCGCGCCCTGGAACTTCCCGCTCGCCATCTTCGTCGGCCAGGTCGCGGCCGCGCTGGTCACCGGCAACAGCGTCGTCGCCAAGCCGGCGCCGCAGACCCCGCTGATCGCCAGCCTCGCCATCGCCATCCTGCACGAGGCCGGCGTGCGGAAATCGGCGCTGCACCTCACCCCCGGCGACGGCAAGCTCGGCGCCGCCCTCGTCTCCCATCCCGACGTCGCCGGCGTCGCCTTCACCGGCTCGACCGCGACCGCCCGCGCCATCAACCGGGCACTTGCCGCCAAGGACGGCCCGATCGTCCCGCTGATCGCCGAGACCGGCGGACTCAACGCCATGATCGTCGACGCGACCGCCCTCGCCGAGCAGGTCGCCGACGATGTGGTGATGTCGGCCTTCCGCTCGGCCGGCCAGCGCTGCTCGGCGCTGCGCCTGCTGGTGGTGCAGGAGGACGTCGCCGACAAGATGGTCGAGATGATCGAGGGCGCCGCCAGCGTGCTCAGGCTGGGCGATCCGCGCGAGATCGAGACCCATGTCGGCCCGGTGATCGACGCCCCCGCCAAGCAGCGGCTCGACACCCATATCGCGGCGATGCAGGCGCAGGGCCGCGTCGCCTATGCCGGCACGGTGCCGTCGCTCGGCGGCACCTTCGTCGCCCCGCACATCATTCGGCTCGACAAGGTCTCCGACCTCACCGCCGAGCATTTCGGCCCGGTGCTGCATGTCGTGCGCTGGAAGGCGGGCGAGCTCGACAAGGTGATCGAGGCGATCGAGGCCACCGGCTACGGCCTGACGCTCGGCGTGCATTCGCGCATCGAGACCACGGTCGAGCACGTCACGCAGAAGCTCTCGACCGGCAATATCTACGTCAACCGCAACATCATCGGCGCGGTCGTCGGCGTGCAGCCCTTCGGCGGCCACGGCCTCTCGGGCACCGGCCCCAAGGCCGGCGGGCCGAACTACCTCGCCCGCTTCGCCACCGAGCAGACGGTGACGATCAACACCGCGGCGGCCGGCGGCAACGCCTCGCTGATCGCAATGGGCGAGTAGCCTCCTTCCCTTCTCCCCTTGCGGGAGAAGGTGGCTCGGCGAAGCCGAGACGGATGAGGGGTCGCCCCCCTTGTCCGGCATCGCCAGCGGCGGGGCGCCGACCTCGTCGCGTTGCGCGACCCCTCACCCCATCCCTCTCCCGCAAGGGGAGAGGGGGCCATCGCCACGCCTACCCGCTTCCCTACTCCGCTCCCCTTGCCGCGGCCTGCTTCAGCCGGGCGAGCGCCTCCTCGGCGCCGGCCTTGACCTGGATGTCCTTCGAGGCCGCTTCCAGCTCGAGCCGGGCGACCAGTGCCGCGACATCGGGCACCTGGCCTTCCGCCGCGAGCTTCAGCACCGCGTTGGCGAGCACGTTCGGCCAATAGGCCGCCGCGCCCTTGGCCAGCCCCTTGGCCTTGCGGCCCTCGAATTCCTTGGTGAGCTGCTCGGGGGTCTTTCTTGCCATGGCGGCGCCTTCCGTGAATCGCGTTCGAGCCGGAGCTTATAGCAGCACGGCCGCAAACGGCGCGGCGAAGGCGCAGCCAAGCCCTGTCCGCCGGCGACTTTTCCCGGCCTCGCCCTGCCGAAACGGCACCTTTGCCGCGATGCCCTGCCTGCAAGGCCGGGCGGCGCAAGCAGCATTTGCGCCCGGCGGCGGCAGGGTGCACCAGCCCCGCCGAAGGGCCGCGCAGCCGGCCGCACGTTCAGGACATCCTCCCATGCCTCTCGCCTTGCGCGCGCTCGCCGCGACCCTTGCCTGTCTCCTCGTCGCCGCCCCGGCCTCGGCCGAGATCACCGACCCCGACCTGAGCTGCGCCGACTATCTCAAGACCGGCCAGCACAAGGCCGACCGCAGGACGAGAGCCGGCGCCAGCCACGAAGCCGCGACCATCGAGGCCAAGGTCCGGGCCTTCTGCGCCGCCAATCCGAAGATGAAGGCGATCGATGCCGAGATGACGATGACCGGCCTCTGAGCCGGCAGGGCGGCGCCAGCCGCTCTCAGCCCCGGTCCGGGCCCATGCCCAGGATCGCCTCGATCTGCGCCTTGTGCCGGACGATGCGCCGCTCGGCCTCGTACCAGGCCTCCCTGCCCTCGACGCCGGCGAGGCGCAGGCGGATCGCCTCGCGGAAGGTCGCGCGCATCTCGTCGGAGAGGCAGTCCATGAGCTTGCCGGCGCATTCCCCGCCGTCCGGCCCGGCGCAGGCCCTGGCGCGCCGGCAATCCTTGCGGCCGCAGAAGCGCCAGCACTGCATCAATGTCGCGACCCTGCGAAGCATGATCGGCCGCTCGCGCTGATAGCGCTCGAACTCCTCCTTCGTCGCGCCACGATGGTCGGGATTGCGGGGCATGGGGTGTCCTCCAGGTTGCTTCCGGCAAGGAGTGGGGAGCGCGCCGCTTCCCTTCTCCCCTTGCGGGAGAAGGTGGCGCGCAGCGCCGGATGAGGGGTCGCGCCGCGCCTTCCGACTTCGACCACGGACGAAAAGCCAATCTCGTCAGGTCGCGAGACCCCTCACCCCACCCTCTCCCGCAAGGGGAGAGGGAGCAGGTCGTGCCTCCCGCGCCCAAGCGTCGTCCCCGCCCGCAGGCTGATCCTGCGGGCGTTGTCGCAAATGAGGGGCAGCGGAGCGCCGCGAGGCGCGGGTTTGGTATCCGCTTCCATTGAGCCAGGAAGCGGCGCGGATGGATCCCCATCCGCACGCCCCGTGGCGCTCCGCTCAGCGGCGATTTGAAAACTCCGGGCCGCGCTTCATTCAGACCTTGCCCCGATCCCGCTCGTCGCCTTCGCCAGTTCCCCTCATCGGGTCGTCGCGTCGGCGCTCGGGCGGTTCACGATCGGCGGGCAGGTCCGGCTAGCGAGCTCCTCGCGCAGGGATCGTAGTGTCCCCAGGTCGGTTCCCGAAGCCTCCCGGGAGCGAGGCGCAACCCTCGCCCGCAGGCGCCGCACCCACCCCGCCAAACGACATGCCTCCGGTCGGCCGCCCCTCGGGGATGGGATGCGAGGGATCATACGGGAGGTTTGGAGGGCGGGGATAAGTTTGCGGAACGCGCCGCAGACCCCCTCTCCTGGAAGGAGAGGGGCAGGGGTGAGGTGTACGCCGTTCGACCAGCGCCGCTCTCCCTCGCCGCACGGTCAGGTTCAGGCTGGCGTTTCCGGTCCGAACACCTCACCCTGCCCTCTCCTTCCAGGAGAGGGTTCCCCGCGCCTGCATTGTGAAGGGGGCTTGATGGCCGACGAACGCCGGCAATTCGCCAGAAGGCTGCGCCGGCAGGCGACCGGGCCCGAGGACGTCCTCTGGGACCTGCTGCGCGGCCGCCGCCTCGACGGGCTGAAGTTCCGCCGGCAGGAACCGCTCCTCGGCTACACCGTCGATTTCCTCTGCCCGGAGCGCAAGCTCGTCATCGAGCTCGACGGCCGCCAGCATGGCTGGGATCAGGGCTATGACGCCGCCCGCACGGACGAGATCGAGCGCCACGGCTTCATGCTGATCCGCTTCCGCAACGATGAGGTGCTGGACGACCGCGATGCCGTCATCGCGCGGATCAGAGCAGCATGCACACCATAGAACCCTCTCCTGTAAGGAGAGGGGTTTTACGTCACGCTTCGCCGTGGTAGCGCGTCTGGGACAAATGGCGCGACGAAATCGAGGCCGCGACGGGGCGCCGGAACCTCGACCCAAAACCCTCTCCTGTAAGGAGAGGGCAGGGTGAGGTGTACGCCATTCGACCAGTTGCGCTCGGCCCTCACCGCGCCGGGTTCAGGCCAGCGTTTCCGCTCCGAACACCTCACCCCTGCCCCTCTCCTTCCAGGAGAGGGGGTCAGGTTGCGGTTCCCGAAGCCTCCCGGGAGCGAGGCGCACCCCTCGCCCGCCCGGGGCTAGAGCGTCCTGCGAACTCTCAAAGGTGGAGACGGCATTTCAGAGGAACGCGCTTCGAAATCCCCAAGGAACAACTCACATAAGCGAGAAACGGCTCGCCACTCGCTATTCCATTCGACGGCCCAAGTTTCACCATTCCAGAAACCGTTATGCCCCCACGAAAGATCGAGGCTCGGAACCGGATCCTCATGCGATAACCTATCGACATGCACGCGCTTGGCGTGTTTCAGGCCGTTGGCCAGCTTTCGGATTTCATCCCAGATCGGAAATTGACGGGCGAACCAGCCTTCTTCCACACTCGCCAAATCGACGCCGTGGTCAACTTGGATAAACCAATCCGCGACGTGACTCGTCGCCAGAAGCATCGCGAAGAGGCTGGCCATATCGTCTGCCTCTTCGTGCCTGGCAATAAGCACGCGGGCAATACGGAGCATGTCGGCGGTTGACCGCGGAGGAGTTTGGTCTGCAGCCACAGGCATAACCAGTCTGGTGCTATGATTTTCACGAAACTCCTTTGCACGAGAATAGCTCGTGCAAAACATGCAAGCGGTCTTTGCCTTTCGGCCGCCCTTGACTCCCCCCCCCCCCCCCCCCCCCCCCCGCCCCCGGGCCCCGCC
>NZ_JAWDID010000073.1:0-25071 GCF_032464875.1 Allobosea rubneri | reverse complement strand
TGTCGGCGCCGCGCTCGCCATCGCACCCGCCATCAGCGAGCGCGGCGCCGACAGGGCCGGGCCCTGAACCGGGCGGGCTGGCTTCGGTGGCTGGGCGAAAGCGGGCGTGGCGAGCCCGGCAAGGGCCACCAGCAGATGGCGACGGCGCAGGATCATGGCGCGAGGCGCTGCAGATGCGCGGCGAGGTCCGGATAGCGGCTGGTCAGCGCCCGGAAATCGATGGGATCGAGCACCAGGAGCTTGCTCGGCACCTTGGCGCGCGCGGCGAGCCGGGCGTGTCCGCCGGGCGTCTCGAATGGCAGTTCGCCGAAATGGCAGCCTTCTTCCAAGGTCTCTCGCCTCCTCGCGCATGATCTCGACCTCGCCGCTGGCGACGAAATAGAGCGCCTGCGCCGGTTCCTCGGGCCGCAGGATGACGGCGCCGCCGCGCACGCTCTGCGCCCGCAGGACCCGCATGATCTCGGCGATCTCGGCGGCATTGAGGCCGCTGAACAGCGGCACCCTGGCGATCATGCTCCAGGTCACCACGAATTCGCGCCGGTGGATCTCCTGCGCGAAGGCGGTGGCGATGATGCCGACCGGGAGCGCGAGCATGACGAGGCCCATCACCGCCGTGAACGAGGCGACGACCTTGCCGAGCGGGCTGGTCGGAAAGACGTCGCCATAGCCGACTGTCGTCAGGGTGATGATCGCCCACCACATCGCATCGGGGATGGTGGCGAATTTCGCTGGCTGGACGTCGTGCTCGGCGAAATGCATCGCGGTCGCCGCCAGCAGCATCACGCCGATCAGGATGACGAAGCAGGCGAAGAGCGCCTTGCGCTCCGCAGCCAGCGCGGCGGCGAGCGAGGCCATGCCGGGCGAGTAGCGGCCGAGCTTGAAGAAGCGCAGCAGCCTGAACAGCAACAGGATCTTGAGGTCGTTATAGCCGAGAAGCGCGGTGTAGAGCGGTACCGTCGCCAGAAAATCGACGATGGCCGGGCCCGAGAGCGCATAGGCGCGGCGCGCGACGCCGTCGCTGAGCCCGCGATAGCGGGCATGCTCCGGGGCGGTCCAGAGGCGCAGGCCGTATTCGAGGGTGAAGATCACGACCGAGACGAGCTCGATCCAGAAGAACAGCCGGCCATGAGAGGCCGCCAGGCTCGGTACCGACTCCAGCACCAGCGCCGCGACATTGACGATGATCAGCAGGACGAGCCCGCCATGGACGAGGCGCACCGAGAGATCGTCGCCGGCGCCCTTGTCGATGATCAGATGCGCCCGCCGCCGCCAGCTCATGCCAGGCTGCGGGGCGGGCGCCATCTTGCGCCTCAGCCCATCGCGGCGGCGACGGCTTCGAGCGCCGCCTGTGCCTGGGCTCCGTCGGGGCCGCCGGCCTGCGCCATGTCGCGGCGGCCGCCGCCGCCCTTGCCGCCCAGCGCCTCGGAGGCGGAGCGGACCAGCGCGACCGCGTCGTAGAGCTCGGTCAGGTCGGGCGTGACGCCGACGACGACGCCGGCCTTGCCATCCTCGGCGACGCCGACAATGGCGACGACGCCGGAGCCGAGCTTGGTCTTGGCCTCGTCCACCAGGCTCTTCAGATCCTTCATCTCGACGCCGGTCACGGCGCGGGCGAGAAGTTTTGTGCCGGCGACCTCGCGGGCCGGATCCTGGGCCTCGCCGCCACCGCCCATGGCGAGCTTCTTGCGGGCCTCGGTCAGTTCGCGCTCGAGCTTGCGGCGCTCCTCGATCAAGGCGGCAAGCCGGGCTTCCGCCTCGCCGGCCGGCACCTTGAGCAGGCCGGCGAGATCGCGCAGGCGGCGGGAATCGGCGTTGAGCTGGCGCCGCGCACCGGCCCCGGTCATCGCCTCGAGACGGCGCACGCCGGCCGCGACCGCGCCTTCGCCGGTGACGCTGACGATGCCGATATCGCCGGTGCGGGCGGCATGGGTGCCGCCGCAGAGCTCGACCGAATAGGCCTTGCCGTCCTCATTGGTGCCCATCGAGACGACGCGGACCTCGTCGCCGTACTTCTCGCCGAAGAGCGCGCGGGCGCCCGAGGCGATCGCCTCGTCGACGCTCATCAGTCGCGTCGTCACCGGCTCGTTGCGCAGGACGATGGCGTTGGCGAGCTCCTCGACCCGGGCCAACTCCTCCTCGGAGATCGGCTTGGGATGCGAGAAGTCGAAGCGCAGCCGGTCGGCCGAGACGAGCGAGCCCTTCTGGGCGACATGGTCACCGAGCACGAGGCGCAGCGCCTCGTGCAGCAGGTGCGTCGCCGAATGGTTGGCGCGGATCGCGGTGCGGCGGGCATGGTCGACGGTCAGCTCGGCGGGGGCGCCGAGCTTGATCTCGCCGGAGGTGACCTTGACGGCATGGGCGAAGACTTCGCCCAGCTTCTTCTGGACGTCCGAGACCTCGGCGCTGAAGCCGGGGCCGGAGATCGTGCCGGTATCGCCGACCTGGCCGCCCGACTCGCCGTAGAACGGGGTCTGGTTCAGGACGACGAGGCCGCTCTCGCCGGCCTTCAGAACCTCGACCTCGGCATTGTCGCGGACCAGGGCGGTGACGACGCCCTCGGCGCTCTCGGTGTCGTAGCCGAGGAACTCGGTGGCACCGATGCGCTCGCGCAGGGGGAACCAGAGCTTCTCGGTCGCGGCCTCGCCCGTCCCGGCCCAGGCGGCGCGGGCCTTGGCCTTCTGCTGCTGCATGGCGGCGTCGAAGCCCTCGAC
The DNA here is from genome assembly GCF_032464875.1 of Allobosea rubneri. Classification (NCBI taxonomy): domain Bacteria; kingdom Pseudomonadati; phylum Pseudomonadota; class Alphaproteobacteria; order Hyphomicrobiales; family Alloboseaceae; genus Allobosea; species Allobosea rubneri. The sequence continues at coordinate 22,360 of NZ_JAWDID010000073.1, read as the reverse complement.
ATCGACGCCGACGCCGCGGGCGCGCAGAGCGTCCTGCGTCAGGTCGAGCGGGAAGCCATAGGTGTCGTAGAGGGTGAAGGCGACGTCGCCGCGCAGCTTGTCGCCGGAGCCGAGTCCCTGCGATTCCTGGTCGAGGATCGACAGGCCGCGCGCCAGCGTGGTGCGGAAACGGGTCTCCTCGAGCTTCAGCGTCTCGGTGATCAGCGCCTCGGCGCGGACCAGCTCGGGATAGGCCCGGCCCATCTCGCGGGTCAGCACCGGCACCAGCTTGTGCAGCAACGGATCCTTGGCGCCGAGCAGCTGCGCATGGCGCATGCCGCGACGCATGATCCGGCGCAGCACATAGCCGCGACCTTCGTTCGAAGGCAGCACGCCGTCGGCGATCAGGAAGGCCGAGCAGCGCAGATGGTCGGCGATGACACGGTGGCTCGCGGCCATCGGCCCGTCGGACGGGACATTGGTCAGGTCGGCGACGGCGCGGATCAGCGCGGCGAACAGGTCGATCGAATAGTTGTCATGCGTGCCCTGAAGCACGGCGGCGATGCGCTCCAGCCCCATGCCGGTATCGATCGAGGGCCGGGGCAGGTTCGTCCTGATGCCACCCGCGGCCTCCTCGTACTGCATGAAGACGAGGTTCCAGATCTCGATGAAGCGATCGCCATCCTCGTCGGGCGAACCCGGAGGGCCGCCGGGGATGTGGTCGCCATGGTCGTAGAAGATCTCGGAGCAGGGGCCGCAGGGGCCGGTATCGCCCATGCGCCAGAAATTATCGGAGGTCGAGATCCGGATGATCCGGGATTCCGGCAGGCCGGCGATCTTCTTCCAGAGGCCGTGCGCCTCGTCGTCCTCGGAGTAGACGGTGACCGTCAGCTTCTCCTTGGGCAGGCAGAACTCGCGCGTGACCAGGGTCCAGGCATGGTTGATCGCCTGTTCCTTGAAATAGTCGCCGAAGGAGAAGTTCCCCAGCATCTCGAAGAAGGTGTGATGGCGGGCGGTGTAGCCGACATTGTCGAGGTCGTTGTGCTTGCCGCCGGCGCGCACGCATTTCTGCGCCGTGGTGGCGCGGACATAGGGACGCTTCTCCTGGCCGGTGAAGACGTTCTTGAACTGCACCATGCCGGAATTGGCGAACATCAGCGTCGGGTCGTTGCGCGGCACGAGCGGGCTCGACGGCACGACTTCGTGGCCCTGGCCCTTGAAGTAGTCGAGGAAGGTAGACCGGATCTCGTTGACGCCGCTCATCGCAATCTTGGCTCTGGTTCTCTGGCAAGGGACCGGCGCAGCCGGAAAGGGTGAAAGGTTCTAGTCAGCGCGGTTGCGGCTGTCCAGAAACGCCGTCGCCGGCAATGCCCCCGATAAGGGGTTGGAGTCAAAAAGAAACGGACGGCTCGCGCCGCCCGTCTCGTATCGCCCTGCCGAACGGGTCGGAGGAGGGGGCCTCTTAGGCCTCGCCCTCGTCGAGATCCTCGGCGGTCGGATCGGCCTGATCGAGGATGCGGTCGGCGACGAGGCCGGAATTCTGGCGGATGGTCGCCTCGATCCGCGCCGCGACGTCGGGGTTGGCCTTGAGGAAGGCCTTGGCGTTCTCGCGGCCCTGGCCGAGGCGCTGGCTGTCGAAGGAGAACCAGGAGCCCGACTTCTCGACCATGCCGGCCTTGACGCCGAGATCGATGAGTTCACCGACCTTCGAGATGCCCTCGCCAAACATGATATCGAACTCGACCTGCTTGAAGGGCGGCGCGACCTTGTTCTTGACGACCTTGACACGGACCTGGTTGCCGGTTGCCTCGTCGCGCTCCTTCAGCGTCGAGACGCGGCGGATGTCGAGACGGACCGAGGCATAGAACTTCAGGGCGTTGCCGCCGGTGGTGGTCTCGGGCGAGCCGTACATCACGCCGATCTTCATGCGGATCTGGTTGATGAAGATGACCATGCAGTTCGAGCGCGAGATCGACGCCGTCAGCTTGCGCAGCGCCTGGCTCATCAGGCGGGCCTGCAGGCCGGGCTGGACGTCGCCCATCTCGCCCTCGATTTCGGCGCGCGGGGTCAGCGCGGCGACCGAGTCGACCACGAGCACGTCGATGGCGCCGGAGCGGACGAGCGTGTCGGTGATCTCGAGCGCCTGCTCGCCGGTGTCCGGCTGGGAGATCAGGAGGTCGTCGAGATTGACGCCGAGCTTGCGGGCATAGACCGGGTCGAGCGCGTGCTCGGCATCGACAAAGGCGCAGACGCCGCCCTTCTTCTGGGCTTCGGCGATGGTGTGCAGGGCGAGCGTGGTTTTGCCGGAGGATTCCGGCCCGTAGATCTCGACGACGCGGCCCTTGGGCAGGCCGCCGACGCCGAGCGCGATGTCGAGGCCGAGCGAGCCGGTCGAGACCGTCTCGATCTCGATCGCCTGCTGGTTCTTGCCCAGGCGCATGATCGAGCCCTTGCCGAAGGCCCGTTCGATCTGCGAGAGCGCCGCGTCGAGCGCCTTAGCCTTGTCCATCGAAGAGCCTTCCACGAGCTTGAGATTCGCCTGATTCACGACGTGCGCTCCTTATGGCAGGGGCGCGAGGACATCTCAATCGCGCCGATCAGCGACTATGGTCACTGTTTGTTCTCATGCGCAAGTTCTTTTTTTGTTCTCGACGATGTAGCGGTTTCATATGCCCAGCGGGGCCGGGCTCGACGCCTGCCTCCGGCCGCGACAGGCTCGTGCGCGGGCAACGTCGGAGGCGGGTGGCGAGGCCCTGCCGGCCGGTTCCAGGCCGCGCATGCGCCCGGCGCAGGGCCGTCCGCACATGGCCGGCCTCGACCGTGAAGGCGCGTTGCAGGAAGACCGGGACAACGCCGCCACGCGCATATCGGCCCGGCCTCGATGCCGGACAGCATGAGATCCGGTGGCGGCGAGTCGGGGGGAACTGGTGTGAAGCTGCCATTGTGGGGAAGCGCGCTCAGCGCGACTCTCCTCGCGCAAGTCGCAAGCTCGTTCGCCGCCGCCGCGATTCCGCTTCTGGGGCCGATCCTGACGCTGCGCTGGGGCCTGGCCCCCGAGGATATCGGCTATGTCTCGGCCGTGGTCTCGGTCGGGATATGCTGGTTCCTGGCCTGCGGCGGGCCGATGCTCGATCATTACGGACCGATCCGCACCTTGCAGCTCGGCCTGGTCCTCGTCGCCGCGGGCCTCGCGCTGCTGGCGCAGCCGCTCGGCGCGCTCGGCCTCGTCGGGGCGCTGCTCGTCGGCCTGGGGCTGGCGCCGAACACACCCGCCGGCAGCCAGGTGCTGATGCGTGCCTCACCGCCGGAACACCGCACGCTGATCTTCTCCATCAAGCAGGCGGGCGTGCCGCTGGGCGGCGCGATCGCCGGCATCGTGGTCGCGCCGCTGGTGCTGGCATTCGGCTTCACCGGCGCGGTCGTGGCGCTGGTCGCCATCGTCCTCGCCTGCGCCCTGCTGGCCCAGCTCTTCCAGCGGCGGCTCGACGCGGAGAAGGGGCCGCGGAATCCGGGCTGGCCGCGCCTGTTCCTGTCGCCATCCTCCCTGACCAGGGCGGCGCGGGTTCTCAATTCCCATCCGGCCTTGCCGATGCTGACCGCGATGGGGGTGGCGTTCTCGATAACGCAGTCCTGCATCACGGCCTTCACCGCGACCTATATGGTCACCGAGCGTGGGCAGAGCCTGGCGCAGGCCGGGCTCTACATGTCGATGCTGCTGGCGGCGAGCACGGTGGCCCGCATCTTCTTCGGCTGGCTGGCCGACAGGCTGGGCAATGGCCTGACGCTCCTGTCGGTCCTGGCTCTGGGAGCGGGCGGCGCGGTCCTCCTGCTGGTCTGGTCAGCGCCCGCCAGCCCCTGGCTGATCTATGGCTGCATGGTGCTGGTCGGCGCGACCTCGATGGGCTGGAACGGCGTCCATATGGCCGAGTTGGCGCGGGCTTCGCCGGCCGCGCTGATCGGCGAGGTAACCTCCGGCGCCAGCCTGTTCGGCTTCATCGGCTCGATCTGCGGTCCGCTGATGTTCGCCGTCGTCGCCGGGAGGACCGGAAGCTTCACCTGGCCGTTCGTGCTCGTCGCCGGCCAGCTGATCGCCTTCGGCGTGTTCGCGCTCTGCCGCAGGCCGGATCGTACGCCGCCGGCCTAGGCGGGAGCCGGACGGGCGAAAGGAGCGGCCCTCGCACTGCGGCACAGCGATCGAAGCGGCGACGTGCTATGCCGTCCGGGCTTCCCCCGCAGATCGGGCCCTTCATGCGCACCCGGCTTCTTCGTCTCCTGCTCATCCCGGTCGATCTCGTCGTCGGCCTGATCATCGTGCTCGACGAGCTGGCGCGGCCGCTCTACCGGCCGCTGCTTGCCTGGTTCGGCTCATTCCGGATCGTGGCCCGGATCGAGGCGGCGATCGGGCGCCTGCCGCCCTATGGCGTGCTCGCCCTGCTGGCGGTGCCCTTCGCCGTGGCCGAGCCGCTGAAGCTGCTCTCGCTGCTTCTGCTGGCGCGCGGCGCCTGGTTCGGCGGCATCGCGCTGATGGCGGTCGGCCATCTCACCAGCTTCCTGCTGGTCGAGCGGGTCTACCATGCCGGGCGCGCGCAATTGCTGACGATCGGCTGGTTTGCGCGCTGCATGGCCTGGCTCGACCGGATCAGGGAGATCGTGGTCGAGCGGGTCAAGGCGTCCGCCGCCTGGCAGCGCGCCGTGGTGCTGGGCCGGGCAGTACGGGAGCGCGCGCGCTCCTGGCTCGGGCGGCTGCGGGCCCGGCGGCAAAGGAGAGGGAATTCGGGCTGAGGCGACGGCGGGATCAGCTCGCCGGTCTGCCGGGTTGCCTCTGGTCCTCCGGTTCCCGCTGCTTCTGCCAGGCCGCGCCGAGGCGCTCCAGCTCCAGCGTGTAGCAGTAGATCGCGAACAGCATGGCAAAGACCAAAAGGCAGCGCCAGAGCAGCCCGGCGTCGAGGCTGAGCTGCTGGATCGCCGGCAGCTGGCGCAGGAAATAGATCGAGAAGAGCGCCCCGCCGAAGATCGAGGAGAGGCGGCCGGCAAAGGCGAGGAGGTGGCCGAGCACCGGGCTGTAGATGCCGTCCGGCACCGGCACATGACCCAGGCGCGTCCAGTAGCAGCTTTGGCCGATCAGGATCGCGATGACGACCTGGAGCAGGATCGAAGCCGGCAGGCTGTGTAGCTCGCCGGGCTTCTCGGTGACGATCCGGAAGGCCATGTGGATGTAGAAGAGCAGCAGCGCGGCGCAGATGGTCTGCAGCAGGAGCAAGATGCCATAGGCGAGGCGCGGCCGTGCGGTCATGGCGGCAAACTAGAGCATTTTTGAGCGAAGTGGGTACCGGTTCGCGTGAAGAAAATGCGATGAAACAAAGAGATAGGGCATTCCCGCGATTCTCTGCATCGCGGAAATGCTCTAATCGCTGGCCGGGGGCGATCAAACCGAGGGCGCGCGCAAGGCGGCGACCGCCAGGGCCGCGGCGGCGCGGCCGGCGGCCTCGACATAAGCCGGGTCGCGGTGGATCAGCATGATCGCGAAGGCGCCGTCCATCAGCAGCACGATCTGGCGCGCCAGTTCCGCTGGCGCAGCTATGCCATGGGCCGCGCAGGCGCCGGCAAGCCAGCTTTCGAAGCCGGCCTTGTGGCGGGCGCCGATCTTGATGGCAGGATGGCCGGGCAGGGCGGCGAGCTCGGCGGCCGTGCGCAGGAAGCCGCAGCCCTTCCAGCGCGGATTGCGCGCGGCACGCGCGAGGTTCTGGAATATCGCCTCGACCTTCTCCGGCAGTCCGCCCTTGGCAGCGTCGAACCAGCCGGCCATCAGCTTGAGATTGGGCTGGTCGCGCGCTTCGAGATAGGCGGCGACGAGCTCGTCCTTGCTCTCGAAATGGTAGTAGAGCGTACGCTTGGTCAGGCCCGCCTTCTCGGCGACGGCATCGACGCTGACCGCGCGGATACCCTCGGCATAGAAGAGCTTGCTCGCGGCGTCGACGATGCGCTTGCGCGTCGGGCTTTCGGGTTCGGTCATGCCGCTATGTATACCGTATAGGTAGTATACGTAAACGGTGCGGCGAGGCAGCGTAGCGGCATCCAAAACCGCTGGAGCCCACGCCATGTCCGAGATCGACACCGTCCTCATGCAATGCCGGGAGGGCGTCGCGACGCTGACGCTCAACCGCCCTGCCAAGCTCAATGCGCTGAACTATGCGCTGATCGACCGCCTGCTCCTGCTGCTGGACCGGATCGAGACCGATCCTGCCATCCGCGCGGTGATCCTGACCGGGGCGGGCGAGCGCGCCTTCTCGGCCGGCGGCGACATCGCTGAGTTCTCGCGCAGCGTCGCGGCCGGGCCGGACTATGCGGTGCGGGATTTCGTCCGCCGCGGGCAGGCCCTGACGGCGCGGCTCGAGGCCTTCCCGAAGCCGGTGATCGCCGCCGTCAACGGGCTCGCCTATGGCGGCGGCTGCGAGATCACCGAAGCGGCCCATCTCGCCATCGCAAGCGAACGGGCGATCTTCGCCAAGCCGGAGATCAATCTCGGGATGCCGCCGACCTTCGGCGGCACGCAGCGCCTGCCGCGGCTGGCGGGGCGCAAGCGGGCGCTGGAGCTGCTGCTGACCGGCGATCCGTTCACACCGGAGCGGGCGCTCGAGATGGGGCTGATCAACCAGATCGTGCCGCATGATGAGCTGCTGCCGGCGGCAAGGGCGCTGGCGCAGCGGATGCTGCGGCATTCGCCGCTGGCGGCGGCCAGTATCCTCACGGCGGTGACGCGCGGGATCAATGGCAGCATTGGCGAGGGCTTGCTGATCGAGAGCGAGCAGTTCGCGCGGATGGCGCCGACCTTCGACCTGCGCGAGGGGCTCGATGCGTGGCTGGCGCGACGGGCGCCGAACTATGCCGGCGCCTGGTCGCGCGCCGCCGCGGCGAAGTGAGGCAAGAGCCGATGCAGAGCTTCACCAGCTTTTCCCGCGAAGCATTCACGGCCTTCCGCGAGGCCGCTCGCCCCGGCCCGGTGCAGATGCTCAACCTGGTCCGCCTGCATGAGCGAGCGCGGTATCCCGACGAGCGGGAGGCGAGCGGTGCCGACGCCTTCGCAGCCTATGGCCGGATCAGCGCGCCGGTGCTGGCCCGGCTCGGCGGCCGCATCCTCTGGCGCGGCGATTTCGAACAGGCGCTGATCGGTCCCGGCGGCCAGCGCTGGGATGTCTGCTTCATCGCGGAATATCCGAGCGTCGAGGCGTTCGCCGCCCTGTTCCGCGATCCGACCTACCGCGAGGCGATGGCGCATCGGCAGGCGGCCGTGCGCGATTGCCGGCTGCTGCGCTTCGGCGCGACCGAGGCCGGTGCGGGCTTTGCCGGATAGGCGAGGCCGGGGCGCCAGCGAGACCATCAACGAATTAGTCGGCATTCTCCGCGATAACGCCTCGGGCAAGCTGGAAGCCCGAGGGCCTGTCATGAAGATCGCGATCGTCGGCACTGGCTTTGTCGCCGACTATTATATGACGACCCTCGCCAATCACCCGGAATTGGTGCTCGCTGGAGCGTGGGATCGCGATGCCGCGCGGCTCCAGGCCTTCTGCGCCTTTCATGGAGTGTCGGCTTATGCCGGTCTCGATGCGCTGCTCGGCGACCCCGGGGTCGGCATCGTCGTCAATCTGACGACGCCGGAAAGCCATTACGAGATTTCCAGCCGCGCGCTTGGCGCCGGCAAGCATGTCTATAGCGAAAAGCCGCTGGCGATGGATTTTGCGCAGGCTCGGGAGCTGGTCGCGCTGGCGCGGCAGCGCGGGCTGACGTTCGCCGCCGCGCCGGCCAACGGGCTCAGCGATGCGCATCGGCTGGTGGCTCAAGCCCTGCGCGACGACAGGATCGGCAGGCCGCGGCTCGTCTATGCGGCGATGGAGGACGGGCCGGTCTTTCGCGACAAATGGGCGACATGGCGTTCGCGCTCCGGCGCTGCCTGGCCGGGGCTGCACGAATTCGAGATCGGCTGCACGCTCGAACATGCCGGATATGCCCTGACCTGGCTGGTTTCGCTGTTCGGCCCGGTCGAGAGCGTCACCGCCTTCGCTGCGCTGACCTTCCCGGACAAGGGGCCGGGCACCGAAGCGCTGGCGATGGCTCCGGATTTCTCGGTCGGCTGCCTGCAGTTCCGCTCGGGCGTGGTGGCACGGCTGAGCTCCGGCCTGGCGGCGCCTCGGGATCGCTCCTTGCAGGTCTTCGGCGATGGCGGTTCGCTCACCGTGCGCGACCTCTGGGACAACCGCTCGGCCGTGCATCTCGAGCAGGTCGGTGCCCCGCGCCCGCTGCTCGGGCGACTCCTCGGTCAGCTCGAAGCCCGGCTCGGCAGCGCGCTGCCCTGGAAGCCAACCCCGGGCCGGCGTCTTGCCTACCCCAGCGCAAGCAAAGGCGCGCTGCCGGCGTTTCCCTCGCAGATCGATTTCGCAGGCGGTATCGCGGCCCAGGCCGAGGCGGTCGCGGCGGGGCGGGAGCCGGCCTTCTCAGGCGAGCTTGCGCTCCACATCACCGAGCTGGCGCTGGCGCTGAATGGCGCGGGCGCGCTGGCGCAACCCTATCGGATGCAAAGCTCGTTCTAGCGGGCTGCTGCCGCCGCAGGCTGCGCCCGTACCATCTCGATCATGCCTAGCACCGCCGCGCTTTCGGCTAGCGGCATGGTTTCGCAGCGCGTGGCGCCGGTCCGGATCGCGGTCATCACCGCCTGTGCCTGGAACTGGAGGCCGTTGCCGGGGAAGGGGAAGGTCTCGCGCCGCACGCCCGGCAAGGGCAGCCGGTCCAGCACCTTGCGGAGGAATGCAGGGTTGTTCCTCTCACGCCAGGGCGTGGCGAGGGCGCCGGGCGCGAATTGCATCAGGCGTTGGGCCTTTAGGAAGGGCGCCTCGATCCGCAGCGAGCCTTCGCTGCCCTCGATGAGCAGCAGATTGGCTCCGTCGCGATCGAAACCGCAGGAGAGCTCGGCGGTCGCCTCGGGATAGTGCAGGGCGAATTCGCTGCGAAGATCGACGCCGCTCGCCGAAGAGAACCAGCGCCCTTCGACACGCTCGGGCTGGCCGAGCAGGTGCAAGGCTAGAGAGAGCGGATAGACCCCGAGATCGAGCGCGGCGCCGCCGCCTAGCGCTGGCTCGAAAAAGCGGCTTCCGGGCTGCTGCGGATGGAAATAGGAGAGATCGGCACGCAGTCGCCTGATCCGGCCGATCCGCCCGGCTGCCAGATGCTGGCGCAGGGCGACGATCGCCGGCAGGAAACGCGTCCACATCGCCTCCATGGCGAAGACGCCGCGTTCGGCGGCAGCCTTGGCGATCGCCTCGACATCACCCGAAGAGAGCGCGATCGGCTTCTCGATCAGGACCGGCTTTCCCGCGGCGATGGCGGCGAGGGCCTGAAGCGCGTGGAGATTGTTCGGGGTGGCGATATAGACCGCCTCGATCGCCGGATCGGCGAGGAAGGCATCGAGGTCGTCATAGGCTGTGGCTCCGCCGAAACGGGCTGCGAAGTCCTGCGCCTTATCGAGGCTGCGCGAATGCACTGCGCCGAGCCGGGCTCCGGGGATCAGGTGCAGATCCTCAGCAAAGAGACCGGCGATTGCGCCGGTGCCGACGATGCCCCAGACGAAGGGGGCTGACTGCGCCGCTGCCGGGTCCATTCTGGCCTCGTCCTGTCGTCGGGCGCGCCGGGCGGAAGAACCGCGCGATCCGGCGACGCCGCGAGCCCCCGAGCGGCGAGAACGCAGTCTTTGGCTACAGGCCCTTAAGGTTGTGTGTCCAATACTGGCCCGCCGGCGCGGCTCGGGCTGGCGCACGGCGGGAGCCTCGGGGACAGGATGACGGTCGGCATCGGCGAGAAGGGGAGCGGCGCGGCCGCCGTGGCGCCAGGCGTCCCGGTCGACGGCGCGCGCGTCGCCGCCGCCCTGCTGAGTGGCTTCGGCCTGCTGCTGATGATCCTGACCTTCCAGCCTTTCGCCGGCGTGCCGGACATACCCGACGAGGGCGGTTCGACCGGCAACGTCATCAACCAGATCGGCTATGTCAGCCTCGCGCTGATTTACCTTGCGGCGATGCTGCGCCTGTCGGAGCGCTCCGTATTGGCGCAGCTGCGCTCGAGCAGCCTGATTATCGTCCTGCTGGTCGCGGCCTTCTCGGCCCGGCAGGCGCCGGATCCGGAGGCGTCGCTGCGGGCGCTGCTGCTGAGCACGTTCGCGCTGGTCATGGTCGTCGGTGTGCTCGTGCTGCCGCGCAGCGAGCGCGACTTTGCCGGCGCTGCTGCAACCGCTGCGCTCACGGTGCTGCTGCTGGTCTATGCCGCGATCCTGCTGGCGCCGCAGCTGGCGATCCATGGATCGGAGGGCGTCGAGGGCGGCCATGCCGGCGATTGGCGCGGGCACCTCACGCACAAGAACTTCGCCGCGCCGGTGTTCTCGATCCTCACCATGATCGGGATCTATTGCTGGCGCAGCGGGATCAGGCTGCGGGGGCTGGCGATCATCGGCCTCGGCACGCTCTTCGTGCTGAACAGCGGCTCCAAGACGACGATGGGTTTCCTGCCGATCGCGGTGGGGCTCGTGCTGTTCGCGCGCCTGACGGGAAGGCCGCGCCTCGTGCTCGCGATCCATGTCGCGTTGGTGCTGCTGGTTGCGGGGCTGACGGTCGGCACCGTGCTGTCACCGGCGCTGCTTCAAGTCTCGGCCTCGCTGAGCTCCGACCCGACTTTCACGGGACGCGATGAAATCTGGCGCTTCGCCATGACCCATATCGGCGAGAAGCCCTGGCTGGGGCACGGGATCTTCGGGTTCTGGCAGACGCCGGTCGTCACCAGGCTCGAGGAGAATTTCGAGGCCAGCTGGGACATTCGCGGTATCGGCTCGGCGCACAACAGCTATCTCGACGCGATGCTGATGTTCGGCATTCCCGGCGCGGTCGTGGTGATCTTCTGCCTGATGGTCCTGCCGCTGCGGAATTATCTGCGCGCCGTGCAGGACCCGGCACGGCAAAGGCTGGCGGATCTGTTCGCGATGATCGTGATCCTGATGACCTATGTCGGCATGCTCGAATCGTTTTTCCTCAACCGCGCTGACCCGCTCTGGGTCCTCTTCGCGTTCGCCGTGCTGGGGATGGAGTTCGTCAGCCGCATGCGGACCCGGCGAGCCTGATCCGCCGGGCTGGGAGCGAAGGCCCGCGCCCTCAGCGCGTTGCCGGCGCGATGCCTTGCGCGCCCTTGCCGCTGCCGACTTCGGGCGCTGCCGGCGAGCCGGTTTCGGGCGGCCGGTCGCCGAGGACATAGCGCTTCACCTTGAGGAACGGCTTCTCGACATAGAGCCAGGAGAACAGCGCGAAGGCGGTCACGATCGGGGCGGACACCAGGAACAGGATCACGCCGTCGCCATGGACGAAGTCGAACTTCGCCACCAGCGCCTGCTGGATCGGGAAGCCGTAGAGATAGATGCCGTAGGAGACGTCGAGCTTGCGCAGCAGTTCGGGCAGTCGCAGCGGCAGCAGGCCGATATAGATGACGCAATAGGTCAGGAAGGGCGTGACGAGGAAGGCGAGTTCGCGCGGAGCCGACATCAGCACGATCGAAGTCGCCAGCGCCGCGAGGAAGAGCAGCCAATGGATCGTCAGATGGTCGCGCCACTGGAAGTAGACGCAGCCGACGAAGAAATAGAAGACCACCACGGTCCAGTGGTAGTTCGCCTCGCTGACGCCGAAGCCGTAGGCGTAGGCCGCGACGGTGGCGGCGGCCGAGAGCACGACCACGAACGAGGTGAAGGTTCGGCGGCTCCTGACGATGCCGAAATAGATCATCAGCGCCATCAGGATATAGCAGTAGAATTCCGGTTTCAGCGTCCAGAGGTTCTGGTTGACCGTGTTCGGCAACGGGTTTGTCTCGAACACGCCGGGCAGCTCGAAGCGGATGCGACCGACGATGTTGCCGAAATATTCTAGGAAGCGGATGTCGCGGAAGTAGTCCGCCAGCAGGAAAGTCGTGAAGATCGGCCCGAGCACCAGCGCAGAAAGCGTCACCTCGACGAAAAGTGCCGGGAAGATGCGGATGAGGCGCAGCGTGATGAAGGGCTTGACCGCCCCCGTGCGCAGGGCGCTGCCGGTGATGAGGAAGCCGCTGAGCGCGAAGAAGGCCGGCACTAGGCTGAGCCGGAACAGGCCCTGAAGCCCTTCCCAGTCCTGGCTCGTATCGGCGCCCGCAACCCAGGCCGAATGCACGGCGAGGATCAAGACCGAGAGGGCGAGCCGCAAGGCGTTGAAGCCGGGTCCTTCGCCATTGTTCGCCCTGAGAATGTCTCCGGCGCTCCGTGCGGATCGATAGAAGCTTGGCATGCGCGTCCTGAGCATTCCCGACGGCAGCCCGGTAGGCACGCCAGCGTCAGGGTCATGCTCTCGCGCCGATTGCCTTTCAATGGTCGAGCGAATTTAACCTTACTGCGAATGCTCCGAATTATGGGATTCCCGGCCCGTAAATCCGGGTCGGCGCGCGATTACAGCACTTCGCAGGTGGCCGCCTCTACTCTTGGCTGCGTGAAGAATCTCGGCTCCCTGCCTCGCCGCGACCTGCCTTCGAAGACTGTAAAGCCCGGCTTCAGGCGCCATTCCAGCGAGACTGTGCAGGAGCGGCTGCCATCGGTGCGCAGCCAGATCGCGAAGGTATGGGAAGGCCGGGCCGCCACCCGCACCAGCGTGCTCTCGTTGAGGACCCGCCATTGGGCGCCGGAGCGGCCGCCGAGCTCGTCCCCGAGATCGGCTTCCCGCTCCTGCATCGAGACCGACTGGCGCCGGCGGCCCGTCGTCCGGGTCACCGCTTCGGTCACCTTTCCCTTGTCGGCGAGCGTCACGATGAAGCTCGTCTGCACCAGGCGGTCGTGCGGACGCGGCTCGACAATCGGCGTCACCCAGGCCAGCGAGAGGCGGAACCGAGCCTCCGCATGCGCGGCCGAAGCGAAAGGCACGGAAAGGAGCAGCGCCCCGACCAGCGGCAGGCAGGCAAGCCATCCACCGTCCCGGTCACGGAGAGCCGGCCGCGGGCACCCTGAAGCAATGGAAGGCGTGGCGGGGCTCACAGCACTTCGCATGTCGCCCTCGGCCAGGCCGGCTCGGTGAACTTGCGATACTGGCCACGTATCGACGACCAGCTTTCGTAGATGGTGAAGCCCGGTTTCAGGCGCCATTCGAGTGAGGCGGTGCATGATCGGTCGCCCTGGGTGCGGAGCCAGATCGCAAATGTATGAGATGGCCAGCCGGTCAGTCGTACCAGCGTGGACTCGTTGACGACTTTCCATTGCGTGAGCGCCCTGCCACCGCCGGTCTCGCCGAGCTGGGATTCACGAGACTGGTCGGGGGGGCCGGCGCGCCGCCTCTCCATGCGCATTTGGCTGGTCTCACGCACCTTCTTGTCGTTTCCGAGCGTGACCAGATAGGTGAAGTGCATGTTTCTCGCCCGCTCTTCGGGCGCGATCTGGTTCTCGACCCAGGATGCCGTGACGCGAAACCTGGCCTCCGCATCGGCTGCGGACGGGAGCAACAGAGCCGAGAGCAGCGATGTCGGAAGAAGCGAGCTAGCAAGGCGCATAGTGCTGTGCTCCGAATGTCGCTGATCTATGTAACACTCACTCGCAGAAGGACTGGCCGTTGAAGGTGAAGCAGCGTCCGCCCCGAGGCGCCGCGGGGGCCGGGCGCTGTTTCTGCCGTGGTTCGGCGGCGGGCTGGGCGACCCGCTTTGGTTTCGGTGCGACGCAATCGCCATCGGCGTCGAGCCGCTGGCCGCTCGGGCAGGACTTGGCGACGCAGGCGCCGTCGCGCTCGATCTGCCGGGCCGAGCATTGCAGCGGACAGATCCGCCCGCTCTGGCGTTTCAGGAGGTCGAGGAATTCGGTGCTTGGAGCGTCCGGCGGGGTGATCCGGGCGAGCCGCGCGAACTCCTGCACGGCGCGGCTGGTCGGCCGGCTCGACCATTCGCCCTCGGGCCTGCCGCGGTAGCAGCCGATTCGGCCGAGTTCGACGTTGATCGTCTTGGTCAGGCCCGCAAGGTCGAGCTGGATAGCTGGGGAGGCGGTCGGCGCGGAGGCGCCATCCTGCGGCAGGTTGGCGACGCGCACCGGCGCAGCAGAGGTCGAGGCCGCTTCGCGCGCCGCGGCGTTGGCGGCCTCGCGCTGGACGCGCTGCAATTCCTCCGCCGCACGCCGCCGCTCGGTTTCGAGCTCCCCGACGAGCCGTGCCCGGTCGCGCTCGACGGCCTGACGAATGGCCGCTTCGGCCTTGAAGCGCTCCGCGAGGTCGGCGGAGGCGCGCCGGTTCTCCTCCTCCAGCTTCGCCAGCCTTTCGGCGATGCGGCGCTCCTCCTCCTGCTTCTGGCGGTTTGCCTCGGCTTCGGCCGTCTTCAGCCGGTCGGTCTGCGCCGCCGACAGGCGCTCACGCTCGCGGGCCTGGCTTTCGCGCTCCTTGTCGTCGCGGGCGCGGCGGGCCTGTTCCTCGGCACGTGAGGCGAGTTCGGCCTGGACCTTGCGGTTCTCGGCTTCGAGTTCTGCGAGCCGCTGGTCGAGGCGGCGGCGCTGCTCAGCCTGCTGCCGGGCCGCTTCCTCCTCGGCCTTGCGCCTTGTTTCGGCCTGGGCGGCGGACAAGCGGTCGCGCTCCGTCCTTTCGGCTGCCAGACGCTGTGCCTCGGCCTGCCGGGCGGTCTCGGCCGCCTGCGCCGCCCGGCGCCGCTCCTCCTCATAGCCGGCGAGTTGCCGGCGCAGCGTGTCCTCGCGCTGGGCGCGCTCGACCGCATCGATGCGGGCCCTTGCCGCATCCGCGAGATAGCTCTTCGGAAACCGCTCGATGAAGCCGCGCAGGGCCGGCGCCTCGTTGCTGTCGCGTACCTTGGACCAGGCCTGGAGATCGGTCTCGGCCCGGTTGAAGTAGAAGTCCCCGAGCAGGGACAGCGAGAGTTCGGGCGTTTGCCGGCCCTTGGTGCGCTGATTGACGCTGACCGCGACGCGCCGGAACATCTGGCCGATCTCGAGGCCGGGTTCGCTGAGATGCTCGAGCATGGCCGCGCTGAACGGGCTGTTGCGGCCGGTGCCGTCCGCAGCCACGTCGTTGGCCTGCGTGGCATAGGCGACGACCATGCCCGAGCTTTGGGCCATGCGTGCGAGGCCACGCCCGATCGAGCTGTCACGGCTGCGCCCGGAACTGGCGATCCGGTCCGCGAGCGGGTTGTTGCGGCAGGCGTCGAGGATGAGGATGCGGATGCCCTTGGCGTTTTGCAGGGCATCGACAAGATCGGCGACGCGGGTCGTCTCGTAGGGGATCGCGAACTCGTCGCTCGGAGCGGCGTCGACGGGCAGCAGGAAATTCTCGCCGCGAAACTGCAGGCCGTGGCCGGCATAGAAGACTAGGGCCGCATCGGCGCCGTTTGCGGCGCGGGCGAAGCGGCTGAGCGCCTCGCCCATGCCGCGGCGGTCAAGGTCATGGCCGTCGATCACCTCGAAGCCGAGGGCCTTGAGAGCCGCGGCCATGTCCTGCGCATCGTTGCCGGGGTTCGGCAGAGCCGGCGCGGCGCGATAGGCGGCGTTGCCGATCACGAGCGCGACGCGGCGCTCCTTCGGCTCATTGGCCGCAGCTATCCCGAGCGCACCGGTGAAGACCAGCGCGAGCGCAAGCAGACGAAGCAGGAAGCACGAAGAAATCCGCACTTTCGGCATCCAGTCCAGGCCGGGTGGAGTTCCAGTATACGGGCTTCGTTAACGCTCGCCAGTGTCAATTTCGACTACCTCTCTTGGGCGGTTCCCAGAACAGCCTCAGTAGCCGCAGGCTTGCGGAGCGTCCCGCTGGCGCGACAGGTCGCCGGTTGCGGCAGCCGGTTCAGCCCATGGTCGCCTTCACGGTCTCGACGAGCTGCTTCATCGTGAAAGGCTTGGGCAGGAAGTGGAATTCCTCGCCCTCGGGCAGGTTCTTGCGGAAGGCTTCCTCTGCGTAGCCGGAGACGAAGACGACCTTCGTCTCTGGATTGCGCTGGCGCAGCTCGCCGAGCAGGGTCGGGCCATCCATTTCCGGCATGACGACGTCGGAGATGACGAGGTCGATCTTGCCCTCATGGCGCAGGAAGATGTCGAGCGCTTCGACGCCCGAAGCCGCCTCGTGGACGGTGTAGCCGCGCGAGACCAGCATCCGGGCGTTGAGGGCGCGCACTGCGTCCTCGTCCTCGACCAGCAGGATGACGCCGGCGCCGGTGTGGTCGGCGGCCGCCTTCTTCGGGGCTTCCTTCGCGGCGGCCTCGGCAGCGAGGTCCTCCTCGCTCGGAATGTAGCGCGGCAGGAAGATCTTGAAGTTCGTGCCGCGGCCCATGACGGAGTCGCAGAAGACGAAGCCGCCGGTCTGCTTGACGATGCCGTAGACCATGGAGAGGCCAAGACCGGTGCCCTTGCCGACCTCCTTGGTGGTGAAGAAGGGCTCGAAGATCTTCTCCAGATGCTCCTGCGGGATGCCGGTTCCGCTGTCCTCGACCTCGAGCAGGACGTAGTCGGCGGCGGGCAGGGCGGCGTGGCCGAGCCCGGGAATCTCCTCGGCCGCGACATTGCGGGTGCGGACCTGGAGCTTGCCGCCATCCTGCATGGCGTCGCGGGCATTGACCGCGAGGTTGACGACGACCTGCTCCAGCTGGCCGAGATCGGCCTTGACCGGCCAGAGATCGCGCCCCTGGCGGACGTCGAGCGCGATCTTGTCGGCAACGACGCGCTTCAGCATCAGCGAGAGGTCGGAGAGCACGTCGCCGAGCGCCAGCACCTGCGGGCGCAGCGTCTGCCGGCGCGAGAAGGCGAGCAGCTGTCGGACAAGCGCAGCCGCCCGGTAGGCATTCTGCTTGATCTGCATGATGTCCGGGAAGGACGGATCGGTCGGCTTGTGGCTGGCGAGCAGGAACTCGGAGGCGTTGATGATGACCTGCAGCACGTTGTTGAAGTCGTGCGCGATACCGCCGGCGAGCTGGCCGACCGCCTGCATCTTGCCGGCCTGGTCCATATTGTCCTTGAGCTTGCGCTCGGCTGTCGTCTCCAGAGCATAGACGATGGCCCGCTCGCCATCGGCGTCCTCGGTCGCCGGGACGGGGGAGAGATAGAGCCGCGCGGAACGGCCTTCCTCGCCCGTGAGCGTCAGGTCGAGCGGGGCGATCTCGCCCTTGCCGGCGAGTGCCGCCTCGAAGGCCTCGCCCAATGTGCCATTGCCGTTGACGAGTTCCTGGATCGTGGCCGGCTGGACGCCCTGCGGCGTCAGGCGCGTGAAGGCGGCATTGGAGCGCAGGATCGCACCGGTGCGGTCGACGGTGGCGATCGCCATCGGCGTCGAGTGGAAGAAGCGGGCGAAACGCGCCTCGGCATCGCTGCGCGCATCGGCTCCGGCCTCGCCGGCGGCGCGGTTGAGCACCAGGGTGCGGGAGGCGCCGGCCCGTCCGTCCTGGCCGAAGGCCACCTGATGATGCAGCCGGACCGGCAGCGACTGGCCGTTGCGGCGGCGCAGGTCGACGTCGAGCACCTCGATGCGGACATCGCCGGGCTGGCCGCGAATGGCCTGGATCAGGGCGGCGGCGTTGGGCGAGGCGATGTCCTCGAGGTGCAGGCCGCCCGAGCCGAAGCGGGCGAGGTCGTAGTCGAGCCAGCCGGAGAGGGTGGCGTTGAGATAGGGCACCTCGCCATCGGCGTTCATCGAGAGGAAGCCGGCCGGGGCGTGGTCGAGGTAATCGATGGCGTGCTGGAGCTCCTGGAACGCGTTCTCCTGGCGCTCGCGCTCCGGCGTGACGTCCGACACCGTCCAGAGCGATGCGGGCCGTCCGGCGCGGGTGATCGGCGTGACGCGGACGCGGTACCAGCCGACCGCCGCGCGTTCGTTCAGGGCGGGCTCGAGCCGGATCTCCTCGGAGAGCCGGCGCCCGGCGCGCGCTGCGGTCGCCAGCCGGTAGATCGCTTCCGAGACCTCGGCGCGGCCCTTGAACAGCCGTTCGACCGGGGCGATCTCGCTGGCGTTGCGGGCGCCGGCGAGCGTCAGATAGGTCTCGTTGGCATAGACGATGCGGTCGTCGCCCTCGGTGACGACGACTCCGTCCTCGGCCCCGTCGACGATGATCTTGGTCAGGTCGTTGCGGGCCGCCCGGCCGGAGAACTGCAGCAGCCCGATCGCGAAGGCGAAGAGGCAGAATACGCCGACGACCGAGAGGAGGGCGAGCAGTCCGAGGATCAGCGGCTGGGCCCATTCATTGGCGATGAAGCCGAGCGCGATCGCGGCGCCGACGAGCAGCCCCGCCACCAGGAGAATGATGCCGACATGGCCCGGCCTGTCGGAACGATCGATCGCGGTCGTCGCCGTGCTTGCGGTCATTGCGGCAGGTCCATTTCCTTCAATCCGCCCACGCCATGCGGGCAGCGGGCACGGTAATCTTGCGATCGCGCGCCAGCCCGCGAGTTAGGCGCGGCGGCGCTTCAGGCGCAAGACGTAACCGACGACTTCGGCCACCGCCTGGTAGTGTTCGACAGGAATTTCTTCGTCGATCTCCACCGTGGCGTAAAGCGCGCGCGCCAGTGGCGGGTTCTCGACGATCGGAATGTCGTGCGCGCCGGCGACCTCGCGGATCTTCAGCGCGATGGCATCGACACCCTTGGCGAGGCAGACCGGGGCGCCCTGGCCGTTCTCATATTGCAGCGCGACGGCGAAGTGGGTCGGGTTGGTGATGATCACCGTCGCCTTCGGCACCTGCGCCATCATGCGCGAGCGGGCACGCTGGGCCCGGAGCTGGCGCAGCTTGGCCTTCACCTCGGGATTGCCTTCGCTGTTCTTGTACTCGTCCTTGAGTTCCTGCCGGGTCATGCGCTGGCGCTGGTACCAGCTGAAGCGCTGGTAGCCGAAATCGCCGATGGCGATGACCGCGAAGATTGCGAGCACCCCGGCCATCAGCTTGATGGTCAGCACCAGCACGGCCGGCAGCAGGGCGCTGACATCCATCTGGGCGAAGCTCTGCAGCCGGTCGCGCTCGCCCCAGAGCACCATCCAGACGCCGACGCCGACCAGCATGATCTTGGCCAGGCCCTTGGCGAAATTGACCCAGGCCTCCTTGCCGAAGATGCGCTTGGCGCCGGCCATGGGCGAGATCCGGTTGAACTTCGGCATCAGCGGCTCGGTGGTCCAGAGCGGCTTGTGCTGGATCAGCGCGCCGGCGAGAGCCGCCACGAGGATGAAGCCGAGGGGCAGGGCGAGCGCCGCGAAGCCGGTCATCACGCCCTTGGCGGTGACGTGGAAGAGCGCGTCGCCGCCGGAGGGCACCTGGTGCGCGTTCATCAGGAAGGAACGCAATTGCAGCGTCGCCTCGCGGGCGGACGAGCCGGCGGCGATCAGCAACGCGAGCGTGAATCCGCAGAGCACGAAGAAGGTGCCGATCTCCTGCGAACGGGCGACGTCGCCCTTCTCGACCGCCTGCTCGAGCTTTCGCTGGGTCGGCTCCTCTGTGCGATCGTCCTTGTCCGGTTCGTCAGACATGCACGCCTCCGCTCAGATGCCGGTGAGCTGGCGCAGGAAGGCGCCGAGATCTTCGAGGAAGACGCCCATCATCACGCCGACTGCCGCGAGCAGGACCAGCATGCCGCCGAGGATCGAGGCCGGGATCGCCAGGAAGAAGACCTGCATCTGCGGCATCAGGCGCGCGAGCACGCCGAGGCCGAGATTGAACAGCAGGCCGAAGACGATGAACGGAGCTGAGATCTGCACCGCGAGCGCGAAGCCGCGCGACATCGCCTTGACTGCAAGCCCGAGCACGTCGCCGACATCCGGGAAGCCGCCGGGCGGCAGCAGGCGATAGCTCTCATGGATCGCGACCAAAGCGACATGGTGCAGGTCGGAAGCGAGGATCAGCGTGATGCCGAGCATCGAGAGAAAGTTGCCGATCGAGGGGTTCTGCATCCCGCCGGACGGGTCGACGGTCATGGCGAAGCCGAGACCCATGGTCTGGGCGACGATCAGGCCGGCGGTCTGCAGGGCGCCCATCAGCAGGCGCACGCAGGAGCCGAGAGCGAGGCCGATCAGGATCTCGCTGATCAGGAGGCCGCCGACCGCGGCAGGTTCGCTGGGCAGGGTGATCGTGCTGCGGGCCATGGGCAGCATGACGAGGGCGACGAAGAAGGCCAGAGAAAGCCGCGCGCGGGAGAGGATGAAGCGCTCGCCGATGCCGGGCATCAGCATCACCAGCGTGCCGACACGCGCGAAGACCAGTACGAACAGGGCGCTGATCTCCGGCAGGATCGCGATCTGCATCTGGCGGCCCGGATTCCTGCGCCAGGAGATGCGCCTGCCCTGGCCCGGCCCGAGGAGGGCGCGGCAGGCAGGCGCGAGAATCATTCGCCCGTGGCGATTCGGACGGCGACCCTGCCCATATAGCCTGCCAGCGCGTCCCCCATGAACGGCAAAAACAGCAGCAGGGCGGCGAAGACCGCGAGGATCTTCGGGACATAGACCAGGGTCTGCTCCTGGATCTGGGTCAGCGCCTGGAAGAGCGAGACGACGAGGCCGACGCCGAGCGCAATCAGCATCAGCGGTGCGCCGGCCTTGAGAAAGACGACGATGCCGTCGCGGGCGACGTCGAGGATGGCTCCGGAGGTCATGGGGCAGGTTCCGCAGGTGCTTTCGGGGACGGGGATGCCGCGGTCAGACCGGCATCCGCATGATTTCCTCATAGGCGGCGATGACCCGGTCGCGGACCGCGACCAGCGTCTCGATCGCCGCCTCGCTCTCGGCAACCGCCGTCACGACATCGACGATGTCGGAGCGGCCGGCCGCGACGCTGGCGGTCTGCACGTCGGCGGCACGGGCCGCCTGCGTGGTCGAATCGAGCGCCTTGCCGAGCAGCGAGGAGAAGTCCGGCATACCGGTTGCGGCGCCGCCGGCAAGACCGGCGCTGGCGGGCTTCTTCAGCAATCCGCCGCCGCCGATGCCCTGCATCGAGGCGTAAGCTCCGGCGGCGAAACTGGACGTGGTCATGGCTGGCGTTCCGTTTCGAATTCAGGGTCTAGGCGCGCAGGATGTCGATGGTGCGCTGGAGCATGCGGCGCGTCGACGAGATCACGTTGAGGTTGGCCTCGTAGCTGCGCTGGGCCTCGCGCATATCCATGCTCTCGATCAGCGAATTGACGTTCGGCATCCGGACCTGGCCCGCGGCGTCGGCTGCCGGGTGGCCGGGGTCGAGCTTGGTGCGGAAGGCGCCGCGATCGCGCTCGACCCGGCCGAGCTCGACCACCTGGGCGTCGAGCTCGCGGTCGAGACGGCCCTGGAAGGTGACGATCTTGCGGCGATACGGATCGACGCCGGCGCGGTCCGGCGTCGAATCGGCGTTGGCGAGGTTCTCGGCAATGACGCGCATGCGCCCGGCCTGGCCACGCAGGCCCGAGGCCGCCACCGCGATGCTCTTGAGCAGATCCATAGTGTTTCTCCTGAGCAGCCGAGGTCTCAGCGGCGCAATTTTCAGCGGCCCTTGCCGATGGCGATCTTCATCAGCCCGAGCCCCTTGCTGTAGAGCGAGGCTGCGAGCTGATAGTCGGACTGGTTCTGGGCGACCTTCAGCATCTCGTCCTCGAGATTGACGCTGTTGCCGCTCGGTGTGGTCTCGAAGCGCTTGGGATCGCGCGGGTCGAAGCCGTTGACGCTCCCGGCAGGGCCGAGATGGAGCGGCGAGGTCTGCGCCAGAACGAGGCCGCCGCCGGCAGGCGAGGGCGCCTTGAGATCGTGCGGCTTGAAACGCGGCGTATCGGCGTTGGAAACGTTCTCGGCCAGCAGCTTCTGCCGGCTCTGGTGCCAGTGCATGCGCGTCTTGAGGGCGCCCATCAGGTTGAGGCCGGTGTTCGACATGGCTCCGATCTCCGGCTCCCGGGCGCGCCGCAACTGCGCGGAACTGGGCAATTATTGCCGGGCCCATGGTTAACGGCGCGTTAAGATCGGCGAATGGTGACAATCCGGTTAACCATCCGGTAACCATGTCTCCCGAATTCGCGGGCGTTATGGTATAGCCAGCAGGTTCATCCCCGGGCAGCCTTTAAAAGTGAGGCTGCGCGTGGCTGTCGCGTCGCTTCATGAGGCAAACCTTGCAGACTTTGTTTGGCTTCGAACTCTCGACCGGCCTGCGCTGGATCATCGCCTTCGCGATCGTCCTGGTGCTGGTCGCGCTTTTCGCCTTCTTCCTGCGGCGGATCTCTGGGGGTCGGCTCAAGTTCAAGGGCCAGGGCAGCGGCAGGACCCGCCAGCCGCGGCTCGGCGTGGTCGATATCCACGACCTCGACCGGCAGCGTCAGCTCATCCTGGTGCGGCGCGACAATGTCGAGCATCTCGTGATGATCGGCGGTGCTTCCGACGTCGTGATCGAG
>NZ_JAWDID010000072.1:0-25865 GCF_032464875.1 Allobosea rubneri | reverse complement strand
CTTCCGCCCGCGCCGCGTCCTGACGGGCGGGTTCAGCCGCCGGGGCTCGTGCCGGCTCGGCCCGGGCCGGCTCCGGCGTCGGGTCGATCGAGGCACGCAGCGGCTCCATCAGCGCCGGCATGCGCGGGCTCTGAACCGCGACCGGGGCAGGGGCCGCGGCGCTTGCCTGAAGCCGGCCGAGCGGCGGCTGCCATTCTCGGCCGCCGGGCGGGCGACATCGCTGCTGCGGCCCGAGCGGGTGACGATCTCGGTCAGCTCGTTGAGCGCCTTGATCTGGTCGGCGACGACCCGGCGCATGGCCGCGGTCGATTCCTGCGTCTCGCGCGGCAGGTCGAGCACGCCGCGCTTCAGCTCGGAACGCGTCGCCTCCAGCTCCTGCTGGATCTCGGCCGACATGGTGCGCATGTCCTCGGCAGCGCTCTGGAAGCGCTCGGTGACCTTGGCGATCTCGGCACCGACCTCGCTGACCACCTGTTCATAGGAGGAGCGCAGGGCCTGCGTGATCCGCTCGCGCTCGCGGCCGCTGGCGGCGCGGATCGTGTCGAACTGCGCGGCGATCGCGTTGGTCGTGGCCTCGGCGGACTCGCTGAGCACGCCACCGATCTCGCGGGTGCGGCCTTCAGCGGCGCTGAGCGACGCGTCCAGCGTCGACGAGAAGGAGCGGGTGATCTGCTCGATATCGTCGGTGCGGGTGGCGATCAGCCCGTGCAGATGCTCGAGCGCCTCCTTGCGGTCGGCGAGCGCATTGCCGACGCGGGCCTCGACCTGCTCGAGCCGCGCCGCGACCGAGTTCAGCGCCGCGGCATTGGTCTGCGTCGCCTCGGTCATCGAGGAGCCCTGCTCGTCGATCCGGGAGATCAGGGCCGTGGTTTCGCGCAGCGTGCCTTCCGAGAAGCCCTTCAGCGCCTCGATCTGGCTCGCGACCTGCATCGAGGCGCGGCCGGTCTCCTCGACCACGGTCGAGAGCACGTTCTGCAGCTCCTCGACACGGCCGGACAGGCTGCCTTCGATCGCGACCAGGTTCTTGTTCGCCCCGGTGACGATCTGCTGCATCAGCTTGTTCGCCTCGCCGAGGCGGCCGAGCATGCCGCCGAGTTCGCCGCGCAGCTGCTCATTGGTCTGAAGCAGGGCCTCGACCGACTGGCTGGTGCCGGTTTCGAGCGTCTCGCGCAGCTGGCTCGACGCCGTCTCGAGCGCGCCGGTGATGTCGGCGCCACGCTCGCGCAGCCCCTCAATGATCGAGGTGCCGCGGCTGGCGAGGCTCCGCACCACCGCTTCGCCGACATTCGCGACCTCGCCGGCGATCGCCTCGCCCTTCTGGCCGAGCGCTTCGATCATGCCGCCGCCAGTCTGGTCGAACAGCGCACGCAGCTCCGCAGTACGGGAGCCGAGCGCGGTCGCGAGCTCGCCGGACTTCATTTCGAGCGTCTGCGCGATCTGGGCACCGCGCTGGTCGAGCGTGGCGATCACGCCGCCGCCCTTTTCGTCGAAGAGGGCGCGCAGTTCCTCGGTGCTCGCACCGAGCACGGCGGCGATCTCGTCCGACTTGCTCTGCAGGGTGTGGGCGATCATCGCGCCACGCTGGCCGAGGGCGCTGACGGCGCTTCCGCCCTTCTCATCGAACAGGGCCAGCAGCTGCTCGTTGCTGGCGCCGAGCGCGGCGGCGATCTCGTCCGACTTGCTCTGCAGTGTCTGGGCGATCATCGCGCCACGCTGGCCGAGGGCACTGATCACGCCGTTGCCCTTCTCGTCGAACAGGACCCGCAGCTGCTCGCTGCTGGCGCCGAGCGCGGCAGCGATCTCGTCCGACTTGCTCTGCAAGGTGAGGGCGATCTGCGAGCCATGCTGGCCGAGCGCGTTGATCATGCCGCTGCCCTTGTCGTCGAACAGGGCGCGCAGCTCCTCGGCGCGGGCGCCGAGCGTGAGCGAGATGGCCTCGGAGGTGCCCTGGAGCCGCTCGGCGATCTCGGTGCCGCGCGAATCCAGCGTGCCGGAGACGCTGTCGAGCCGGTCGACGACGCGCTCCTCGAAGCGCGCGACGCTCTGGTCGAGCGTGTCGGCGATCTGCAGGGCGCGCCCGCCGAGCGTCGCATTGATGCTGTCGGCCTTGTCGGCGAGCGTGCGCGTCAGCGCCTCGCTCTTCGAGGTCACGACCTCGCCGATCTCGTCGGCCTTGGCCGCCAGCGCGCGGGTGACCTCGCGGCCGCCCTCGGCCATGACGCGCGCGATGTCGACGGTGCGCTCGACCAGCGCCTCGTTGAGCGCCGTGGCGCGCGAGCCGAGATTGCCGTCGATGCGGTCGATGAGCCCGTCGAGCGAGGTCGCGATCTCTGCGCTCTTGGCGCTGGAACGCTCCTCGAAGATGCGGATCTGGTTCTCCATCGCCGCGGCCGCTTCCTGCGTCCGCGTGCTCATGATCTCGGCCGCATGCTGCGAGCGCTCGCCGATGCGTTCCGCCAGGGCCTGGCCTTCCTCGCCGAGCAGCTTCTCGACCTGGCCGAGGCGCAGCGTCACCGAGTCGGTGAAGGAGCGCGCATCGTTGGCGATCTTCGAGGCGAGCGTGCCGCCGCGAGTGACGACGATCTCCTCGAGCGCGCCGAGGCGGGCCCCGATCGAGGCCTCGATCTCGCGGCCCTGGACGTCGAAGAGGCGGGTGAAGGCGTCATGGCGCCCGGCCAGCAACTCGTTGAGCGCCTGCGAGCGCACGTCGACCGAGCGCATCAGCGACTCGGCGTTCGCGGCCAGGGCCTCGTTGACGCGTCCGCCCTGCTGGGTCAGCGCGATCACCACGTCCTTGCCGGTCGCGGCGAGCAGGCTGCTCGCCTGGTCGGCCTGGGTGGTGAAGGTCTCGCGCAGCGCGATCGTCGCGTCGCTGACGCGGTCGGCGACATGGCGGCCATCGACATTGATCGTCTCGGCGAGCTTGCGCGCGGCATCGCCGAGGCGCTCGGCCAGATGCTCGCTCTGCTCGCCGAGCAGGCCATGGACCTCGCGGCCGGTGGCGGTCAGGTCGGCGAGCAGCTTCTCGCGCTGCGAGCCGATCAGCCCGTGGACTTCCTGCCCGGTCGCCGAGAGGCCGGCGATGATGCTCTCGCGCTGGGTGCCGAGCGCGCCGGCGACCTCGTCGCCGGTCTGCGCCAGGCGCGCGATGAAGGCGGCCTGCTGGTCGTCGAACACGGCGCGGGCGCTGTCGCTGGCCGCATTGATGCGGGCGGCGATCGCCTCGCCCTGGTCGCCGAGGCGGTCGTGCAGGGACTGGCCGGCACTTGCGAGCTGGCTGATCAGCGCGCCGCTGCGCTCGGCGAGCAGGCCGTGCACCGAGCGGCCGACATCGGCGACACGGGTGACGAGGGCCTGACTCTGGCCGGTCAGCAGTTCCTGCATGTCCTGGCCGGTGGCGATGACGCGGCCGCTCAGGGCCTCGCTCTCCGTGATCAGGAGGTTGCGGACGCCCGAGCCGGCCTCTGCCAGCTGCAGGATCAGGTTCTCGCGCTGCTCGCCGATCGCGGCCTGCACGTCGGCGCCGACCTCGGAGAGGCGCGCCACAAGGCTCTCGCCGCGCTCGCCGAGCGCGCTCTGGACCTCGCGGCCGACATCCGACAGGCGCGACACCAGTCCGCCGCCGCGCTCGTCGATCGCGGTCTCGACCTCGCGGGTGACGTCGGCGAGGCGGGTGACCAGGCCGTCGCCGCGGGCGCCGATGGCGTTCTCGATGTCACGGGTGACGTCGGCGAGACGGGAGACGAGGCCGTCGCCGCGGGCGCCGATGGAGTTCTCGACCTCGCGAGTGACCTCGGCGAGGCGGGCGACCAGGCCTTCGCCACGGGCGCCGAGGGCATTCTCGACCTCGCGCGAGGCGTCGGCGAGGCGGGCGACCAGCCCGTCGCCGCGGGCACCGATCGTGTCCTCGACCTCGCGGGCGACATTGGCGAGGCTGCTGACCAGCCCACCACCGCGCTGATCGATCGCCGCTTCGACGTCGCGGGTGACTTCGGCGAGGCGTGCCACGAGACCGTCGCCGCGGGCGCCGATCGTGTCCTCGACCTCGCGGGTGACATTGGCGAGGCTGCTGACCAGCCCGCCGCCGCGCTGATCGATCGCGGCCTCGACGTCGCGGGTGACTTCGGCGAGGCGGGCGACGAGACCGTCGCCACGGGCGCCGATCGCCTCCTCGACTTCGCGGGTGACGTTGGCGAGACGCGCGACGAGGCCGTCGCCACGCTCCCCGAGGGCCTCCTGCATGCCCTTGCCGACTTCGGACAGGCGCTCGATCAGCGTGTCGCCCTGGCTGCCGATGGCGCCGCGGACGTCATGGCCGATATCGGAGAGGCGGGTGACGAGGCTGCCGGCCTCTTCCGAGAACAGGCTGTGTACGGTCGCGCCGACTGCCGAAATGCGCGCGGTCAGTTCTTCGCCGCGTTCGCCGATCAGCGTGTTGAGACCCTTTCCGGCTTCGTCGAAGCGCAGGATGATCGAGTCGCTCTGCTCGCGCAGCAGGCCGTCGACGGTCTGCACCGTCTCGGTCAGCCGCTCGACCAGCGTCTCGCCCTGTTTGCCGAGCAGGCTGTGGACGGTGTCGCCGGCCTCCTGGATGCGGGAGGCGACGAGCTCGTTCTGCTTGCTGAGGAGCACATGCACGCCGCGGCCGACCTCGGCCAGACGGGTGGTGACGCTCTCGCCTTCGTCGGAGATGGTGGTGCGCAGCGTCTCGCCGGTCTCGGCGAGGCGTGCGCTGAGGTTGCTGCTCTGCTCGTCGATCAGCCCGACCAGGGTGCGGCCGCTCTGTTCGAAGCGCTCGGCCACGGTGGTGCCGCGCTGGGAGATCTCCTGCGCCAGCGTCTCGCCGGTGGTGCGCAGCGTCTCGTTGACGGTCTCGGCCCGGTTGGCGAGCGTCTCGGCGACCTGCGCGCCGGTTTCGCTGATCGCGCGGGTGACGTCGCGGGCGCCGGCGGTGAGGCCCTCGGTGAGCACCGCGCCGGTGCGCTCGAGAGAGCTCGCGATCTCCTGGACGCGGCTGTCGATCAGCCCGGTGACGCTGTGGCTGGCGCCGGTCAGGCGCTCGCCGACCTCGCTCGAGGTGACCTGCAGGCGCTCGACCAGCTCGTTGCCGCGGCCGCTGATCTCGTCGACCATGCGTTCGCCGGCACGGCCGAGCGCGAGGGTGATCTGGTCGCCCTTGTCGCTCAAGGTCACCGTGACGCGTTCGCCGGCCTGCGCGACCGCCTCGGCGATCGAGCGGCTGGCGGTTTCGAGGTCCTTGCTGATGTTCTCATGGGCGCCGCTGATGGCGAACTTGACCCGCTCGGCGTTGCCGACGACGGATTCGCGCTGGGTCACCAGCTCGTCGATGAGCGAGCGCAGCCGGATTTCGTTGTCGGCATAGGCGCGCTCCAGCGTCGCGATCTCGCCGCGCACGATGGTCTCGAGCTCGCCGGCCCGCGCCACGGCGCGTTCGATGCCGTCGCCCATGGCGGCGACCTCGCGGCGGATGGTCTGGCTGAGCGAGAGCACGGAATCGGTGGCGACGATCTCGGGCTCGGCGAGGCGCAGCGCGACCTCGGTCATCGCGCGCGAGACCAGGCGCATCTCCTGGGTGCGGCGATAGAGCGCCGCCAGGACGAAGAAGAAGACGACGGGCGCACCGGCGCCGAGCGTGAGCAGGGCCCATTGTCCCGGGCCGAAGGCGGCGATGCCGGGCGGCAGGCCCTCGGTGAAGGAGCCGTAGCGGCTGACCAGCGTGAAGCCGACGCCGCCGAGCCAGGCGAGGGCGGCGAGGGCGGCGAACCAGTAGGGCTTGCCGGAGGGGCGGACGGAAAAGGCCTGGACCAGCGAGCTGGAATCGCGGCGATCGTCATTGGCGACGCGGCTGGTGTCGGGGGCGATAGCGGGGCGCGGCGGCGGCGCGGGCTCGGCGGCGGCCTCGGACTTGAGCGGCGCGGCCTCGACCCGCGGCAGTTCGACCTTGAGGTCGCCGCCGGCAGCGGAGGGCAGCTTCAGCTCCGGGCTGTCGGCGGTGTCGTCGCCCTTGGGCTGGTCCAGCCTCAGCGCTTCCTCGATCGCCGACATGGCGGCCTCGGTCGGATCCTGGAGCTTGTTCTGCCGGGTCATGAATGCCGCCTCGCTACGCTACTGGCGATGAGCGTGTCGTCACACGCCGCACGACGAAAACCGGCCGCCTCAAGCCGATATCCCGCAAGCGACACGACGCCCATCGTTTACTGTCTCGAAGCGTAGTTGAGGCAAGCACTGAATGAAACCAGTTTCCCTCGCCGATTCACAAACGTCGTTAACGCCTCATTCACCATGATGGCGCTTCCTAAGGGGTCACGAGACCGCGCCCGGCACGCGGTCTCGGACCTGAAAGTCGAGTACCACAATGAGCAATACAGCCATCGACCTCGAGCATCTCGCCCGCCAGACGGGCGGCGATATCGCGCTGGAGCGCGAACTGCTCGTCCTCTTCTCCCAGCAATGCGCCCGCCACCTGCGCACCATCCACGGCAGCGCCGACGATAATGCAAGGCGCGACGCCGCCCATACCCTGAAGGGGGCAGCCCGTGCGATCGGTGCCTGGCAGGTAGCCGACGCGGCCGATCTGATCGAGCAGCAGCTGGCCGCGCCGGGTTCGCATCCGCAGGAGGCGAGCATGGACGCGCTGACGCTGGCGGCGGCGGAGGCCCGTGCGGCGATTGCGCGCTTCGACTGCGCAGCCTGAAATCGCCGTTTCGCGCGCTTTCGAAATCCTCTAGAGACGATCTGGTCCGGGGCCTCCCGCGGACACCAATCCCTCTCGCGGGCGACTGGCGTGGCACGGCTCCTAGGCCGGGCCCGGAGCCGCCCGGACATGCAAGCCGCGAAGCCGCCAGGACGGCGCGCCGGAGTTCGACATGCCGAAGATCACGTTCATCGATGCCCAGGGGACGAGCCGCACGGTCGAGGGCGAGACCGGCTCGACGGTGATGGAGGTCGCGGTTCGCAACGGCGTGCCCGGCATCGAGGCGGAATGCGGCGGCGCCTGCGCCTGCGCCACCTGCCATGTCTATGTCGACGATGCCTGGCTCGAGGCGACCGGCCAGGCCGAGCCGATGGAGGAGGACATGCTCGACTTCGCCTTCGACGTCCGCCCGGGCTCGCGCCTATCCTGCCAGATCCGCGTCCGCGACGAGCTCGACGGCTTGATCGTCCGTACGCCCGCCCGGCAGGGCTGAGGACGCCTACTCCGCCGCTGCGGGGGCAGGGGCCGACAGCGTCGTCTCGTGGCCGGCGACCGGATGGCGTGGCACGAGCAGCGAAAGCCCGAGCGAGGCGGTCGCGACGCCGGCGCCGATATAGAACACCAGTGCCGGATCGCGCAGCCAGATCAGCCCGAAGGTGATCGGCAGGAACACGGCCGCGATGTGGTTGATGGTGAAGGCGACCGCCGAGGTTGGGGCGATGTCGGCGGGGTCTGCGATCTTCTGGAAATAGGTCCGCTGGGCGAGGACGAGCGTGAAGCAGACGCCGTCGATGACGAAGAAGGCGCCTGCGAACAGGGCACCCCAGTTGCCGAAGGCGCCGTGGCTCGCCAGCGCGTAGCCGATGAAGACCACGATCAGCGAGATGTTTTCGAGCTGGATGGTGGCGCGTTCGCCGATCCGCCCGACCAAGGCGCCCAGCAGCGGGCCGGCGAACATGTTGATTCCGTAGGTCGCCAGCAGCAGCGTCGCCGTCGCCGCGACGTCGTAGCCGAAGCGCTCGACCAGCAGGAAGCCGCCGAAGGCCATGAAGATCTGGCGTCGCGCGCCCGACGCGAAGGTCAGCGCGTAATAGAGCCAGTAGCGCTTGCGCAGCACGAAGCCCTTGTTCTGCGGTACCGCGCCCTGGAAACGCGGAAACAGCCCGATCGCGACGACGGTCAGCGCGATGGTGACGACACCGGCGCCGAGGAAGACGGTGGCATAGCTCGGCTGCAGGGTCCGCCAGATCAACGCGATCGAGCCGAACGCCAGCAATTGCGCGACCGCCGAGGCGCCGGCGATCCGGCCGAGCAGGCGCGGCGCCTCCGATTTCGGCAGCAGCTGCAATTGCAGGGATTGCTGGGCCGTCTCGTAATAGTGGAAGCCGATCGACATGATCGTCGTCGTCAGCAGCAGCCCGCCGAGGCTCGGATAGAAGCCGGTGAGCGCGACGCCAAGGCCCAGCGTCAGCAGGCTGAGATAGGCCAGCACCTGCTCGCGCATGATCCAGAACAGGATGATCGCGGTGAAGGCCAGGAAACCGGGAATTTCGCGCACCGATTGCAGGATGCCGATATCCTGCCCGGTGAATCCCGCCGCCTCCTTGGCGAAATTGTTCAGCAGCGCGCTCCAGCTCGCGTAGCCGAACCAGTTGACGAAGGCGAGCACCATCAGGAAGCTGGTCGGAGAGGCGATGAGCCCGGTCAGCCGGCGAGGGGGGGAGGCTTCGGACATCGACACATCCGGACAGGAGAAAGCCGCGTCGGGGCGACCGAGCCCGCGATGGGGCGGCCTCCGCCGGACTGTTAAACCCATGCGGTTCCGCGTCAAATTCCGCGGCATCATGACGACCATGCGTGCGCCCGGTTGATCGAGCGCAACGACCGGGAACGCGCCCGGCGCCAGAATTCAGTCCAGTCGAGCACAGCGAGGAGAATGCGATGTACAAATCGATTCTGGTTCCGGTCGATCTCGCCGAAGCGGATTTGGCGGCCCCCGCAATCGCGGCGGCGGAATCCTTCGCGACAGCCTCGGACGGTACGGTGCGGTTGGTCTATGTCCGCTCGCTGGTGCCGATCACCTATATGGAGTTCGTCCCGGCCGATTTCGACGCTGGTCAGCAGAACGAGGCCGAGCAGCAGCTCGCCGAGATCGCGGCCAAGGTGAAGCTGCCGAGCGACCGCGTTTCAGCCAAGGTGCTGGTCGGCTCGGTCCATGGCGAAGTGCTGGCGGAGGCCGATGCCAGCGGCGCCGATCTGATCGTGATCGGCTCGCACGAGCCCGGCATGCTCGCCTATGTCATCGGCTCGAACGCCTCGACGATCGTCAGGCGAGCCAAGTGCTCTGTGCTGGTGGTGCGGTAGGACTGTCGCCTGGAGCCGGCCGGCTCAGTCCGGTCGGCTCTGCCCTCCGGGCACGAGCTCGTCCGGCACCTCGCCGCATGACAATTCGCATGGGCGATTGAGCCTCACCATCGGCCAGACCTGCCAGAACGAGGCTGCGCCGAGGATGATGCCAAGCCAGCCGGCTGTGGTCGCGCCCTGCTGGAAGGCGCGCAGGGTGAACCAGGTCAGCATCACCAGCGAAAGCCCGCCGACCACCGTCAATGCCAGCCAGAGCGGGAAAGGCTTGCCGCCGACGAAGCGAGCCTTCGGGTTCGCCCGCGCGATCGCGGCCGACAGCGCCGTGACGAAGGCGTGGTAGCGCGCATCGTCGCGGTCGATATCGGTCAGCGAGCGCCAGGACAGATTGCCGAAGGTGATGCGCTTGCCGTCGGTGAGCTGCAACTGCGTGCGATAGCTCTTCGCGGTGACATTGCTCGGTGCATAGAGAAAGCGCACCTGCTCGACTGCCGAGAGCCTGACCCGGTCGACCTTGCGCGTGCTGTCGATCTCGAGCGTGTCGCCATCGAGCCGATAGGCGATCTCGAAGCCGATCGGCTTGGGGCGCTGGCGCCAGGAGGGTTTTGGGGCGTCGTCTTCGGCTTGCATGGCGCGAAGCTCTAGCCGCCATTGGCTGTGGGGGTAAAGCAGAGCTTTTCGAATTGCGCTGCGGCTCTGTCCGATTCGCTCCGGCTACCTAGTCAGCGCCTTCATCGCGCCATCGAGCCCGTCGAGCGTCAGCGGGAACATCCGTCCGCCCATCAGCCCGCCGATCTGGCGGATCGACTGGGTGTAGCTCCACAGATGCTGCTGCACCGGATTGAGCCAGACCGATTTCTGGAAGCGTTCGGTCAAGCGCCGCATCCAGACCTCGCCGGGCTCTTCGTTCCAGTGCTCGACCGAGCCGCCCGGCATCGCGATCTCGTAGGGGCTCATCGAGGCGTCGCCGACGAAGACCAGCCGATAATCGGGCGGATAGGTGCGCAGGATGTCGAAGGTCGAGATCACCTGATCGTGCCGGCGCCGGTTCTCACGCCACACCCGCTCATAGGGGCAGTTGTGGAAGTAGAAATGCTCGAAATGCTTGAACTCGGCCCTTGCCGCCGAAAACAGCTCCTCGGCGAGCTCGATATGCCAGTCCATCGAGCCACCGACATCGAGGAAGAGCAGCACCTTCACGGCATTGTGCCGCTCGGGCCGGAGCTTGACGTCGAGATAGCCGTGCTTGGCTGTCTCCGAGATCGTCTCGTCGAGATCGAGCTCCTCGGCGGCACCGGTGCGGGCGAATTTGCGCAGGCGGCGCAGCGCGATCCTTAAGTTGCGGACACCGAGCTCGCGGGTGTCGTCGAAATCCTTGAACTCGCGCTTGTCCCAGACCTTCACCGCCCGGAAGTTACGGTTCTTGTCCTGGCCGATGCGGACGCCTTCGGGATTGTAGCCATAGGCGCCATAGGGGGAGGTGCCGGCGGTGCCGATCCACTTGGAGCCGCCCTGATGGCGGCCCTTCTGCTCGGCGAGGCGCTGCTTCAGCGTTTCGAGCAGCTTGTCCCAGCCGAGAGCCTCGAGCTGGGCCTTCTCCTCCTCGGTCAGGAATTTCTCGGCGAGCTTGCGCAGCCATTCCTCGGGAATGCCGGCCTGCTCGAAGGCCTCGCCCAGCGTCTCCATGCCCTTGAACACCTGGGCGAAGACCCGGTCGAACCGGTCGAGATGGCGCTCGTCCTTGACCAGGCAGGTGCGGGCGAGATGGTAAAACTCGTCGACGCGGTGCTCGGCGAGGTCGGCCTCGACCCCCTCGAGCAAGGCAAGGTACTCCCGCAGCGTGACGGGCACCTTGGCGGCGCGCAGATCGGTGAAGAGGCGTAGGAACATCGCGCTACTGTGGGCAGCGCGGCGGCGCGGTCAAGGCCGAGCCGATTGTGATCGTGGCATTCCAGTGCGCCTCAGGCGGCTCATGGCGAAAGGACGCGTCGCGCCTTTCGCCATGAGCCAGCCATCGGCTAGCACATGGTCTCAGGCGACGGCGTCGGCCAGATCCTTGGTGACCTTGAACTTCACGACGGTCTTGGCGGGAACCTTGATCGTCGCGCCGGTCGACGGGTTGCGGGCCTCGCGGGCCTCGCGCTTGGCCGCTGCCAGCTTGCCGATGCCGCCGAGGGTGACGTCGCCACCGGACTTCAGGGTCTTGGCGACGACGCCGGCCAGCGAGCCCA
The DNA here is from genome assembly GCF_032464875.1 of Allobosea rubneri. Taxonomy (NCBI): domain Bacteria; kingdom Pseudomonadati; phylum Pseudomonadota; class Alphaproteobacteria; order Hyphomicrobiales; family Alloboseaceae; genus Allobosea; species Allobosea rubneri. The sequence continues at coordinate 14,558 of NZ_JAWDID010000072.1, read as the reverse complement.
GGATGGCCGAGACGTCGGCCTTGGTCTTGCCGGTCTCGTCGGCGATGGCGGCGATCAGTTCGTTCTTGGTCATACAACCCTCCTGGAAGAGCAATGATGAGAGTAGCCTCGCTCCGGCGCCGCTTTTGAAGGCCGGAGCGTCGCGGCGAATCGGTGCGCTGTCGCGCGCGAACCCACCGTGTTGCATGGCTGCCATCCAAAAACGACAGCATTGGGCCTAGATACGCACAGAATACGGCATCGTTCCGCGGAAAAATGCGCTTTTCCGGTCCTGCCCGAGCGGGAGGGACGAGGAGGAAGGACGATTGACAAGCTTCGCGCTGATATTTCAAGCTTGAAATAATAATGGGGAACGAGCGCGCATGAAGGTCATCATCGTTGGCGGCGGCATTGGCGGCCTCAGCTTGGCGCTCATGCTGCACGCACGTGGCATCGCGGCGACGGTCTACGAGCAGTCCACCGAGATCCGGGAGGTCGGCGTCGGCATCAATACGCTGCCGCACGCCATTCGCGAGCTCGCCGAGCTCGCTCTGCTGCCGGCGCTCGACGCCGTGGCGATCCGCACCCGTGAGCTGGTCTACATGAATCGCTTTGGCCAGGCGGTCTGGCGCGAGCTGCGCGGCCTGCATGCCGGCGCCCCGGTCCCGCAGTTCTCGATCCATCGCGGCCGGCTCCAGGGCGTGATCAGGGACGCGGTAGTCGAGCGGCTCGGGCCCGATGCGCTCCACTGCGGCCGTCGCCTGCAGGGCTTCTCGCAGGACGAGGGCGGCGTCACCGCGCATTTCACCGATTCCCGCCGCGGCGAGGGCGGGGAGACGGCACGGGCGGATCTGATGATCGCGGCCGACGGTATCCATTCGACCGTGCGGGCCCATTACTTTCCGGATCAGGGCTCGCCACGCTGGAACGGCGTGCAGATGTGGCGCGGCGCCTGCGATTGGCCCGCCTTCCTCGACGGCGAGAGCATGATCATCGCCGGCGGCATGGCCGGCAAGCTCGTGCTCTATCCGATAGCGGAGGGTAGCAAGCCGGGAACGCGACTGACGAACTGGGTGGTCAACATCCGCACCGGCGACCCGGCCAAGCCGCCGCCGAAGGAGGCCTGGTCGAAGCCCGGCCGGCTCGAGGACGTCTTGCCCTTCGCCCGCCGCTTCACGATACCGGGCGTCGACATCCTCGCTCTGATCCAGGCGACGCCGGGTTTCTGGGATTATCCGATGTGCGACCGCGATCCGCTGCCGCGCTGGACCCATGGCCGCGTAACCCTGCTCGGTGATGCCGCCCATCCGATGTATCCGGTCGGCTCGAACGGTGCCTCGCAGGCGATCCTCGACGCGCGCTGCCTTGCCGACCAACTGGTCCGGGCCGAGCACCCGCGCCAGGCGCTCGCCGCCTATGAGGCGCAGCGCCTGCCGGCGACCGCCGAGATCGTCGCGATGAACCGGGCAGGTGGTCCGGAGCGCGTCATCGATGCCGTCGAGGAGCTGGCGCCGAACGGCTTCGACGATGTCGAGCGAGTGCTGTCCTACGCCAAGCGCGAGATGATCGTGAAGACCTATGCCGGCAAGGCCGGCTTCGCCAAGGAGCAGCTCGCGCGGCGGTCCTGATCTACGGCGTCGCAGCCTTCACGAGCGGGGCGATCCGGTCGATCCGGTTCGTCCAGATCCCCGGGAGCGGCCGGCCGAGCCGGGCGAGATCCTCGGGACGGTCGATGCCGGTCGAGACTTCGCCACCGACCAGCGGGCCGGCGACGATGACCTCGCTGCCGACCGCGCGCATGCGTGCCGTGAAGCGCTCCGGCCAGCCCCAGAGCCATTTCGTGTAGTTCGAGGGGATGAGCAGCAGTTGCTTCGCGCACTCGTCCGGCGTGATGCCGGCCCAGCCCATGGCGAGATAGCGCATGAGGCAGCGCTTCTCGGCCTGCGCCGACATGGTGACGAGCGAGGGCAGGGCTTCGCGCAAGGCGGCGACCGGCGGCTCGCCGCCATAGACCATCAGCCGGGCGAGCCGTTCCGGGGGAAGCTGCGAAAGCCGCTGCGCGAGGCTGCGCCCTTCTTGCGCGTCGCGGCTCTTGACGTTGATCAGCAGACGCTGGTTCGGCAACCGGTCGAGCACCTCGTCGAGCGACGGCATCAGCCCGACGCCCTGACCACGAAAGGGAAAGCTCTTGCCGCCATCGGCGGTGTAGCCGTGGCCGATGTCGAGCGCTTTCAGCTCGGCCATCGTCTTGTCGCGCGTCGTGCCTGCGCCATTGGTGCGGCACTCCAGCGTCCAGTCGTGAAACACCGCGAACTGGCCGTCCCGAGTCGGGTGGACATCGATCTCGACGATGTCGGCACCCGCGGCGAAGGCCGCCTCCATCGAGGCGATGGTGTTCTCGATGTAGCGATGCTCAGGCGGATCGATCCGCGTCGCGGTGCAGGTCGCGGCGTCGATGCCTTCCGCCGAATAGGTCTGGGCGAGGCCGCGATGGGCGAGCAGTACCGGCCGCTCGGTCAGTTTCGGCGCCAGCAAGGAGCTGTTCTGGAAGGCGGCGAGGCCGGCAATCAGACCGAGTGCCAGAAGCACGTATAGCGCGAATCGTTTCATTGCTTCCTCCTTCGCGCGATGTCGGGGAGGAAGCAGGCGGAATTTCGGCTGGATTCAGCCGGCTTCGGTCAGCTGGGCGATCCGCGCCTTCAGCACGGCATTTTCCTGCTCGAGCAGCTTCAGCCGGCGCAGAAGATCGAGCGGGACAGGCTCGCCGTCTTGCCTGGCGGGCCTGGTGAATTCGACGCCCTGGTGCGCGCCGTCTCGCCAGCGCGCCCGTGCCATCCGGCTCTCGCGCTTCAGCGGGAAATAGAGCTCGAACATTTCGGGCGTGGCGACCGCGTCGGAGAGAACGAGCAGGGCACCATGGTCGGAGAGGTTTCTAACGGTGCAATCCAGCGTCGACTGGCGCTGGTTGAAGATGATCTGGGCACCGATCAAGGTGCGGTTGCGGACGTGCTGGCGGCGTTCGGTGGTAGGAACAGGCATCGGCCGGGCCTTCCTGTGGGAGGCCCGCACCATGCACCAAATCCGGCTTTCGGCGTGGTTTACCTATGGTTAACCCTAACGCCGGCCATGCGAGTTCGCGCTTCCGGCTCAGCCGGCATCCGGGGGAGGCGGCAGGAAGTCGATCTCGTAGCGCGCCGCGAGCGCCACCACTTCCGCCGGGTTCTGTTCCTTCATCGAGTGGATCGCCCAGAAGAGATCGTAGAGGCGGCCGGTCGGCGCGACCCAGAACAGGCACTTCACCGGCGTGTCGCTCTTGTTGAACAGCCCGTGCGGGACATTGCGCGGCAGCCGGATCAGGTCGCCCGGCAGCGCATGCGATTCCTGGCCGTCGAGCACGAGATCGAGCCGGCCCTCCAGCATGTAGATGAACTCGTCCTGGGTCGGGTGGATGTGCGGCGGCACGAAGGTGCCGGGCGGGAAGATGGCGTGCCAGGAGAAGCTGTCCTCGCTCAGGGTCTTGGGCACATAGGTCTGGCCCAGAATGTTCCAGGTGATCGCGTCGATGCCCTCATTGGCGCGGGTCACGCCGGCGGTCAGCGGTTTCATCATAGGTCTCCTTCTCCAGTGAATGCGTCGGAAGTGCGTCGCGGTTCTCTGCTCGCGACCGCGCCGGAAAGTGACGGATCGCCTGAGATCGCGTTTTTTCCGGCAGCGCTCGTCGCGAGAGCGAGATCGCTCTCGTCCTTGAGGCCGATTCCGGTCAGCGAACGGCGAAAAGCCTCGGCGATCAGCCAGAAGAGTTTGAAGGCCGCATACTCATAGGCGAGGCCCCCCGGGCGGATGTTCGAAATGCAGTTGCGGTTGGCGTCGGTCAGGCCCGGTTGTGGCGCGAAGGTCAGATAGGCGCCGAGCGAATCCGGCGAGGACAGGCCGGGACGTTCGCCGATCAGCATCGCCACCGCACGCGCGCCGAGCGCCGCGCCAATCTCGTCGCCAAGAGCAACCCGCGCCTCGCGCCCGACGACGAGCGGGGCGAGCCGCAAGCCTTGCCGCGCCAGCAACGGCAACAGCGCCGCGACGAACGGGACGACATTCTGGTGAATCGCGGTCGAGGAGAGACCATCCGCCACGACGATCGCCAGGTCGAAGTCGCCGCGCTTTGCAGTCAGCGCCTCGCGGCTTCCGGGCGAGAGCCTTCGCCCGAGATCGGGCCGACGCAGATACTCCTCGCGTGAGCCCGCCGCGCTGTCGACCTGGATCACTTCCGGGCCGAGCAAAGCAAGCCGGCGGGCCACGTCGTCGGCGTGAAACGGCGCGTGCACTGCGTCGCGGGCCTGGGCATGGGCCATGCCGAAGCGGAGCACTTCCCGTGTCGGCAGGGAGGCGCCGAAACGGCCGAGCGCGACACGCGCCGGGGTGAGCGTCGCCAGATCGGCCAGTTGCCGTATGCCCGGCTTCAACTCCTCGCTCATGCTGCCCTGCCCGGCACCGCTGCCAGAAGGGCCTGCACGCCCTGTCCCGCGCTCAGGCGACCGGCTGCATCGGTGATGTTCATCCGCTGCAGCCAGCTTTCGAATTCGGGCGCGCGCTTCAGGCCGAGAACCTCGCGGATATAGAGCTGGTCGTGGAAGGAGGTGGACTGGTAGTTCAGCATCACATCGTCGGCGCCGGGCACGCCCATGATGAAATTGATGCCGGCCGTGCCCAGCAGGGTCAGCAGCGTGTCCATGTCGTCCTGATCGGCCTCGGCATGATTGGTGTAGCAGATGTCGCAGCCCATCGGCACGCCGAGCAGCTTGCCGCAGAAATGGTCTTCCAGCCCCGCCCGGATGATCTGCTTGCCGTCATAGAGATATTCCGGCCCGATGAAGCCGACGACGGTGTTGACCAATAGCGGCTCGTAAGCCCGGCAGACGGCGTAGGCGCGCGCTTCCAGCGTCTGCTGGTCGACGCCGTGATGGGCGTTCGCCGAAAGGGCCGCGCCCTGGCCGGTTTCGAAATACATGACGTTGTCGCCGACCGTGCCACGCTTCTGCGAGCGGCCCGCCGCCATCCCTTCCTGCAGAAGAGAGAGATCGATGCCGAAGGAGGCGTTGGCGGCCTGCGTACCCGCAACGGACTGGAAGACGAGGTCGATCGGTGCCCCTTGCCCGATCAAGGCGATCGAACTGGTGACGTGCGTCAGAACGCAGCCCTGTGTCGGTATCTCGAAGCGGGCGATCAGTTCGTCGAGCAGGCGCAGCAGCTCTCCGATGCGGCCCAGGCTGTCGGAGGCCGGGTTGATGCCGATGACTGCATCGCCGCAGCCATAGCTCAGCCCGTCTATGGTCGAGGCGAGGATGCCGGCGGCATCGTCGGTCGGGTGGTTGGGCTGGAGGCGAACTGCGAGCCGTCCCGGCAGGCCGAGCGTGTTGCGGAAACGCGTGACGACCCGGCATTTGCGCGCGACCAGGATCAGGTCCTGGTTGCGCATCAGCTTCGACACCGCCGCCGCCATCTCCGGCGTGATGCCCGGGGCAAGCCGCGCCAGCACCTCCGTCGTCGCGATATCGGAGCAAAGCCAGTCGCGGAACTCGCCGACCGTGAGCGCGGCGACCGGTGCGAAGGCGGCCGCGTCATGCGTGTCGAGGATGAGGCGCGTGACCTCGTCCTCCTCGTAGGGGATCAGCGCTTCATGCAGGAAGGTCCGCAGCGGCAGATCCGCGAGCGCGATCCGCGCCGCCATCATCTCCTGCATGTTGCCGGCGGCGAGCCCCGCCAGCTGGTCACCCGAGCGCAGCGGCGTCGCCTTCCCCATCAACTCGCGGAGGTCGGCGAAGACATGGCTCGTTCCGCCGACTGCGACGCGATACCCCATTTGCCTGTCTCCCTCCCCAGCTCACGCCAGAGCATGGCCCGGTCATCGAGTTAGAGGCGGATCCGTCTCTACAGATTCAGGAAGCGGTCCTTGACCGCGCCGTCGCTGCGCAACTCCTCGCTCGTGCCGCGCCAGACGACGCGGCCCTTTTCCAGCACGATATGCCGATCGGCGATCTTCGCCAGCGCATCGACATTCTTGTCGATCACCAGGATCGACTCGCCCTCGGCCTTCAGCGCCGCGAGGCAGGTCCAGATCTCCTGGCGGATGATCGGTGCAAGCCCTTCGGTCGCCTCGTCGAGGATGACGAGCTTGGGATTGGTCATCAGCGCCCGGCCTATCGCCAGCATCTGCTGTTCGCCGCCGGAGAGCTGGTTGCCGCGGTTGGCGCGGCGTTCCCTGAGCCGGGGCAGGAAGGCGTAGATCCGCTCCAGCGTCCAGCGCGGTTGGCCGAAGCGGCTGGCTGCCGTCGCGATCAGATTCTCCTCGACTGAGAGCGTCGGGAAGATCTGGCGGCCTTCGGGCACGAGGCCGATCCCGGCCTGCGCAAGGCGGAAGGGTGCGCTCCCGGTGAGGTCGCCCCCGCCGAAGCTGACCCGCCCCGCCTTCGGGCGAAGCAGTCCCATGATCGAGCGGATCGTCGTGGTCTTGCCCATGCCGTTGCGGCCAAGCAGGGTCACGACCTCGCCCGCGCCGACAGAAAGATCGACGCCGAACAGGATCTGCGCCTCGCCATAGCCGGCATCGAGGTTCTCGACCGTCAGCACGGCTCAGCCCTCCTCGCCGAGATAGGCTTCGCGCACCCCGGCATCGGCCCTGACCGAGACCGGATCGCCTGAGGCGATGACCCGCCCATAGACCAGCACGCTGACCTTGTCTGCGAGCGCGAAGACCGCCGCCATGTCGTGCTCGACGAGCAGCATGGCGTAGCGGCCCTTCAGGCTGGACAAAAGCTCGATCAGCCGCTCGCCTTCCTCGCGGCCTACGCCGGCCAAGGGTTCGTCGAGCAGGATCGCCGCCGGCTCCAGGGCGAGCGCCATGGCGAGCTCGAGCGCCCGCTTCTCGCCATGCGAGAGCCGGCCGGCGGGCACGTCTGCCCGGTCGGCGAGGCCCACGGCTTCGAGCGCGGCCAGGGCAGGGCGGTTCAGCGCCGCGTCGCTCGCCGCATTGCGGAACAATGAGAGCGGGTGCGCCGCCTTGGCCTGGACGCCGAGCGCGACGTTCTCCAGCACCGAAAGCGAGGCAATGGTCGAGGTGATCTGGAAGGTGCGGGCGAGCCCGCGGCGCGCCCGCTTCTCCGGCGTCAGCGCCGTGATGTCCTCGCCGCGAAAGCGGATCGCGCCGCTGTCAGGCTTGAGCATGCCGGAGATCTGGTGGACGAGCGTGGTCTTGCCGGCGCCGTTGGGGCCGATCAGCGCGTGCAGTTCGCCGGGTGCGAGGCTCAGGCTGACATCGTCGGTCACCTTGAGGGCACCGAAGGATTTGCGCACGGAATCGAGGGCGAGGACCGGTTCAGTCATGCGTCGCGGCCACCGCCGGCCCGGCGCAGCATGCCGACGATGCCGCCACGGGTGAACAGCACGAAGAGAACGATCAGCGGCCCGAAGATCACCCGCCAGTGCTCGGTCAGATGCGAGAGCGCGTCTTCGGCGATGAGATAGGCGATGGCGCCGATGATCGCGCCATGCAGCGAACCGACGCCGCCAAGGACGGTCATGAAGATCAACTCGCCCGAGCGCTGCCAGGACATGAAGGCCGGGCTGACGAAATCGGTGTGGTTGGCGAGGAAGAAGCCGGCGAGCCCGGCGAGCATCCCGCTGATCACATAGGCGACGAGGCGGATGCGAGTGACGTCGAAGCCGGTGACTGAGACCCGCACCGGATTCTCGCGCGACGCCCGCAGGATGCGCCCGAACCGCGAGGCGACGAGGATGCGGACCAGCACATAGCAGCCGGCCAGCGCCGCGAGCACGCAGTAGAAGAAGCCCGTGCGGGTCGAGAACAGGTCGAGGCCGGCAATGGTGCTCTTCTCGTAGAGCGTCAGCCCGTCATCGCCGCCATAGGCGGAGAGCGCCTGCGCCAGGAAATAGACCATCTGTCCGAAGGCGAGGGTGATCATGATGAAGGTGACGCCGCGGGTGCGCAGGCAGATCGCGCCGGTGACCGCTGCGAACAGGGCGCAGATGCCGAGCAGCACCGGCAGGATCACCAGCGCCTCGGCATGGCCCTCGGTGATCATGATGCCGGTGACATAGGCGCCGATGCCGAGAAAGGCGGCGTGGCCGAACGAGACGAGGCCGCCGACGCCGAGGATCAGGTCGAGCGAGAGCGCCGCGATCGCGAAGATCATCGCCCGCGTCAGCAAGGCGAGCCAGCCGGCCGGCATGCCGAGGCTGACGGCGAGCGGCGCCAGCGCCAGCAGGCAAAAGAGCAGGACCGGGAGCAGCAGCCGGCCGCGCTTCCGCGGAGCCGGGGCGGCGATCGTCTCGGCCAGCGCCGGAGCCGCGCTCATGTGCGGCCCCGCGATGGCAGGAGCCCCTCAGGTCGCAGGAACAGCACCACCGCCATCAGGAGGTAGATCAGCATCGAGGAGAGGGCGGCGCCGGTAGCCCGGGCCGAGGGCGCGCTCATGAACAGGCGCAGCAGATCGTTCATGAAGGAGCGGCCGAGCGTATCGACGAGGCCGACGATCAGTGCCGCGACGAAGGCGCCGCGGATCGAGCCGATGCCGCCGATGACGATGACGACGAAGGCGAGGATCAGCACGGTGTCGCCCATGCCGGGCTCGACGGAGAGGATCGGTGCCGCCATCGCCCCGGCGAAGCCCGCCAGCATGGTGCCGAAGGCGAAGACGATCATGAACAGCTTGCGGATATCGACGCCGAGCGCCGAGACCATCGGCGCGTTCGAGGCGCCGGCGCGCAGCAGCATGCCGGTGCGGGTCCGGTCGACGACGAACCAGAGCAGAAGGCCGACGCCAAGCCCGGCGCCGATCAGGGCGAAGCGGTAGGTCGGATAGAGGATGCCGTCGATCAGCGCGACATTACCGGAGAGGAATTCGGGCACCGGCACGGAGAGCGGCGCTGCGCCCCAGATGATCTTGACGCCCTGGTTGAGCAGCAGGATCAGCCCAAAGGTCGCCAGCACCTGGTCGAGATGGTCGCGTTCGTAGAGATGCCGGAAGACCAGGAATTCGAGCGCGAGCCCGACGACCAACGCTGCCGCGAGCGCCAGCACCAGCCCGAGCACGAAGGAGCCGGTCAGCGAGACGAAGGTCACGGCGAGATAGGCGCCGAGCATGTACTGCACGCCATGCGCCAGGTTGATGAAGTCCATCACGCCGAAGACCAGCGTCAGCCCGGCCGCGACCAGGAACAGCAGGATGCCGAACTGCAGCCCGTTCAGGATCTGGACAAGGAGGAGGCCGGTGGTCATGCGCTTGCGCAACTCGGCTTTAGAACAACAGACGGCGTCATCCCGGCCGCAGCGAAGCGGAGGGCCGGGATCCATGCCTGAACACAAATCGGTCTGGCATGGATCCCGGGTCGGGCTGAAGCCCGCCCGGGATGACCATTCAAGTCGCGGTGAAGGGCGAAAGCGTCACTTCAGCGCGCAATCCTTCGCGTGCGGATCGGCATAGTCCGAGAACACCTTCTGGGCGATCTCGGTCTGGAACTTGCCGTCAGGCCGCTTGGCGACCTTGACCAGGTAGAAGTCCTGGATCGGGTAGCCATTGGTGTTGAACTTGAAATTACCGCGCAGAGAGGTGAAGTCGGCCTTCTTGAGCGCGGCGCGCAGCTTGTCCTTGTCGCCGGTGCCGCCGGCCGCCTTCACGGCGGAGTCGATCAGCTGCGCGGCGTCGAAAGCCTGCTGGGCGTAGGAGCCGGGCACGATCTTGTAGGCCGCCTCATAGGCCGTGACGAACTTCTTCGTCTGCGGATTGTCCATGTTCGGCGCCCAGGTCATGCCGCCGAACATGCCGACGGCGGCGTCCTGCTGCGCCGGCAGGGTCGACTCGTCGACCGTGAAGGCCGAGAGGAACGGCACCTTGCCAGTGAGGCCGGCCTGCGACCACTGCTTGACGAAGTTGACGCCGAGGCCGCCGGGCAGAAAGGCGAAGACCACGTCCGGCTTGGCCGAGGCGATCTTGGCAAGCTCGGCCGAGAAATCGAGCGAGGTCAGCGGGACGTAGACTTCGTCGATGACCTCGCCCTTGAAGTAGCGCTTGAAGCCGGCCAGCGAGTCCTTACCCGCCTGATAGTTCGGCGCGATGATGTAGGCCTTCTTGTAGCTCTGGTCCTGGGCGTATTTGCCGAGCACCTCGTGGACCTGGTCGTTCTGGTACGAGGTCACGAAGAAGTTCTGGTGGCAGGCCTTGCCGGCCATGGTGGACGGGCCGGCGTTCGGGCTGATCAGGATGGCGCCGGAATCCAGCACCGGCTTGGCGATCGCGCCGAGGATGTTCGAGAACACCGGGCCGACGACGAAGTCGACCTTGCCGCCCTCGACGAAGCTGCGGACCTTGCTGACCGCGACATCGGGCTTCAACTCGTCGTCGATGATGGTGATCTGCACCGGCACGCCGCCGAGCTTGCCGCCGTTCTGGTCGACCGCGAGCTGGAAGCCGTCGCGAACCTGCTGGCCGAGAGCCGCCGCAGGCCCGGTCAGCACGCTGACCACGCCGATCTTCAAGGGTTCCTGCGCCTGGGCGGTCGAAAGCCCGAGCGCGAGCATGCCGGCGCTGAGCGACAATGCGAACTTGAGATTCATGTCTGATGTCCTCCCGGGACGTGCCAGATACGGCCACCGGCGGGGTTCCCCATCCCCGTCCAGGCGGCGTCGGCAGTCATATTGTTTCAAGCTTAAAATATCTGCAAGGGGGGTCCGGCGGGTAATTTTCGTTCGTGGCGGGACAGCGTCATTCTCGGGCGGAGCGGAGCGCAGACCCGGGAATCTCGCAATGAGCAGGCGCTGTGCGGCGCCTGCTCCGGCAGAAGATGCTCGGGTCAAGCCCGAGCATGACGCCTCCATGAGCGGGCAGAACGCCTTAGGCCTGCACGCCGTCGACGTACCAGTCCATCTTCGACAGCATCTCGTCGCTGGCGGTCTCGCCGGCCTTCAGGCGCAGCGTGCCCTTCTGGTCCTTGAGCTCGCCGGTGAAGGGGTGGAGCGTGCCGGCGATGATGCCCTTCTGGACCTCGTCGGCCGCGGCCCGGGCCGCCGGCGTCATCGCCGCGTTGTAGGGCGCCATCTTGACCATGCCTTCCTTGAGGCCGTGCCAGACGTCGCCGGTCTTCCAGGTTCCGTCCATGACCTCCTTGACGCGCTTGATGTAGTAGCCCGACCAGTCGTCGACGATCGCGGTCAGGTGCGCCTTCGGCGCGAAGGCGCTCATGTCGGAAGCCTGGCCGAAGGCGAAGACGCCGCGCTGTTCGGCTGCCTGCAGCGGAGCGGCGGAATCGGTGTGCTGGGTGATCATGTCGGCGCCCTGGTCGATCAGCGCCTTGGCGGCGTCCGCTTCCTTGGCCGGGTCGTACCAGGTCGAGGCCCAGATCACCTTGGTCTTGAAGTTCGGGTTCACCTTCATGGCGGCGAGGTGGAAGGCGTTGATGCCCATCACCACTTCCGGGATCGGGAAGGAGGCGACATAGCCGGCCTGGCCCGACTTCGACATGTGCCCGGCAATGGTGCCGAGGACCGCGCGGCCCTCGTAGAAGCGGGCATTGTAGGTCGCGACGTTCTCGGCGCGCATATAGCCGGTGGCGTGCTCGAACTTGATCTTCGGGAACTGCTTGGCGACCTGGATGGTCGGATTCATGAAGCCGAACGAGGTGGCGAAGATGATCTGGTTGCCGGCCTGGGCGAGCTGGCGGATGGCGCGCGCCGCGTCTGGCCCCTCCGCCACGTTCTCGATGAAGCTGGTCTTGATCTTGGCGCCGTACTCCTTTTCGAGCGCCAGTCGGCCCTGGTCATGGGTCCAGGTGTAGCCGTGGTCGCCGATCGGGCCGACATAGACGAAGCCGACGCCGAGCGGCGCCTGCGCCTGGGCTCCCCCGATGAGCGGCAGCGCCGACGTCGCGGCAGCGCCGGCCAGAAGCGTCCTGCGGGTGATGATGGTCGACATTGTCTGCTCCCCGTTGTCGGATGCGGCGTCGCTCATGACGCCGGAAAAGGCTTGCCAAGGCAGGCAGGTGCGTTCCGCCCGCCGGTTCTTTGTCCTAGCGACATCATCGTCAGAACCACAATGGTCGCAAGGTAGGGGGTCATCGCCAGAACCTCCGGCGCGACCCAGCTGATGCCGGCGGCCTTGGCCTGCAGCTCGAAGGTCGCGACGGCGCCGAAGAGATAGGCGCCGAGCAGAAGCCGCCCCGGCTTCCAGGCGGCGAAGACGACGAGGGCGAGCGCGATCCAGCCGCGGCCGGCGGTCAGCCGGTCGGCCCACATCGGCGTCAGCGCCAGCGAGAAGTAGGCGCCGCCGAGCCCTGCCATCGCGCCGCCGAAGCCGGTCGCGGCGGTGCGGATGGCGAGCACGCGATAGCCGATGGCATGGGCGGACTCGGCGTTCTCGCCGACGGCGCGCAGGATCAGTCCGGCCCGCGTGCGCCGCAGGAACAGGCTGACGGCGAGAACCAGCAGCAGCGAGAGATAGACCAGCGCATCATGGCCGAAGACCAGGCGCAGCCAGGGATGGTTGGCGTAGTCGGCGGGGAAGAGCGGTCCGAGCCGCTGGATGGTGCGGCCGACGAAGCCGGCGCCGAACAGCGAGGAGACTCCGATGCCGAAGATCGTCAGCGCCAGCCCGGTCGCGACCTGATTGGAGCCGAGCCCGAGCGTCAGGAGCGCGAAGATCATCGCGGCGAGGAAGCCGGCGATCGCCGCGGCGACGAGGCCGAGCGTGACGCTGCCGCTGCTGTAGGCGACCGCGAAGCCGGTGACCGCCCCGCACAGCATCATGCCCTCGACGCCGAGATTGAGCACGCCGGCCTTCTCGGTGACGAGCTCGCCGAGGCCCGCCAGCAGGATCGGCGTCGCCGCCGCCGCGAGGGTCATGAAAATCGAGACGAGGATGACCGCGGTCATGGCGCGACCTTCGCGTGGCCGCGCCGGAAGGCGAGCCGCCAGCGCACCAGCACGTCGGTGGCGAGCAGGAAGAACAGCAGCATCGCCTGGAACATGCCGGTCGCCGCCTGCGGCAGCCTGACCGTGCTCTGCGCGATCTCGCCGCCGACATAGGTCACCGCCAGCACGAGGCCGCCGAAGACGATGCCGATGGGCGAAAGCCGCCCGAGAAAGGCGACGATGATCGCGGTGAAGCCGTAGCCGACCGGGAATTGCGGGGTGAGCTGGCCGAAGGGACCCGCGGCCTCGAACAGTCCGGCCAGGCCCGCAAGCCCGCCGCTGGCGAGCAGGGCGGCCCAGGTGACGCGGCCGGCGTCGAAACCACCATGCCGCGCGGCCGCCGGAGCGCGCCCGACCACCCGGATGGCGAAACCGGAGACCGTCTTGCCCATCACGAACCAGGCGGCGAGCGCCAGCAGCAGCGCGACGGGAATGCCGAGATGGACCAGCGAGCCCTCCGCCATGGCAGGCAGGACCTGGTCGGCGCTGAACATCTTGGTCTGCGGGAAATTGAAGCCGTCGGGGTCCTTCCACGGCCCGCGCACGAGATAGTAGAGGAACTGCACCGCGACATAGGTCAGCATCAGGCTGGTCAGGATTTCGCTGACCTGCAGGCGGACCTTGAGGAAGGCGGGGATCGCGGCCCAGGCGGCGCCGCCGATGATGCCGGCCAGCGCCATGGCGGGCAGGATCCACCAGCCGGTCATGTCATGCGTGAGCAAGGCGACGCCGGTGCCGGCGATGGCGCCCATCACGTATTGGCCTTCGGCGCCGATATTCCAGACATTGGCCCGGAAGCCGATGGCGAGGCCGAGCGCGATCATCACCAGCGGCGCGGCCTTGACCCCGAGATCGGCCCAGCGCTGCGGCTCGATCAGCGGCGTGACGAAGATCGCCTGCACCGCGTGAAAGCCGTCATAGCCGATCGCGGTGAAGACGAGCATTCCGGTCAGCATGGTCAGGGCGATAGCGATCAGCGGGCTCAGATAGAGCATCGCCCGGCTCGGTTCGCTCCTGCGGCGCCATTCAAGCATGGGCATGGTCCGCCGCTGCCGCCTCGCCATGGACGCCGCCCATCAGCAGCCCGATTTCCTCCAGCCTCAGCCCGGCGACCGGCCGTGCGTCCGAGAGCCGGCCCTCATTGATCACGCAGAGCCGGTCGGCGAGCTCGAGCAGCTCGTCGAGGTCCTGCGAGATCACCACGATCGCCGAGCCCTTGGCGGCAAGGTCGACCAGCGCTTGCCGGATCGCGGCGGCGGCGCCGGCATCGACGCCCCAGGTCGGCTGCTCGACGATGAGGACCTCGGGCTTCTGGCCGATTTCGCGGCCCATAATGAACTTCTGCAGATTGCCGCCGGAGAGCGCGCCGGCGAAGGCTGCGGGGCCGGTGGTGCGCACGTCGAAGCGCTGGATCACCTCGCGCGTATAGGCATCGACCGGACCTTGCCGGATCAGGCCCGAAGGTGCCAGCGGCAGGCGGTGGCGGGCGGTCAGCACGACATTGTCGGCGAGCGAGAAGTCCGGCACGGCGGCATGGCCATTGCGCTCCTCGGGCACGCAGGCGAGCCCGGCGGCGCGGCGCCGGCCGGGGTCGGCATGGCCG
>NZ_JAWDID010000071.1:0-26020 GCF_032464875.1 Allobosea rubneri | reverse complement strand
CCAGCCTGGCGCATGCGCGCGGCGGCGGTCCCCGGGCGATGCATGCCGGAGGCCCCGGCATGGGGCGCGGCCCGGCCATGAACCGGGGCGGCGGGATGAGCCGCGGTGGCATGGGCGGCGGCCACGGCGGTGGCAGGGGTGGCGGTCGTCGCTCCGACATCCGGCTGAAGCACGACGTCGTGCTGCTCGGGCATTTCGACAACGGTCTCGGTCTTTACAGCTTCGTCTATGGCGGCTCGGACAAGCGCTATGTCGGCGTGATCGCCCAGGAGGTCCTTGGCGTCGCACCCTGGGCGGTGAGCCGAGGCGCCGATGGCTATCTGCGCGTCGACTACCGGCAGATCGGCGTGCCGTTCCAGAGCTTCGCCGCGTGGCGCGCTTCAGCCACGCCCTCACTCGTGCCGGTCGGCGATGCGGACTGAGAAGGGGTCTCGTCGCCAGTTTCGTTCAACTCCCGGGATCGGTTTCATGACAAAGCCATGGCAAGCGCTGCGTCGGTTCGCTCTCCTGCTCACGGCAGGCGCGGCGTTCATCCTCTCGCCGGCAACGGCCGCGCGCGCCCAGCAGCCCTTCAAGACGCCGGCTGAGGCCGCGGCGGCCCTGGTCGAAGCGGTACGCGCCCGGGATGTCGCGCGCCTGCGGACCATTCTCGGCGCACCAGCGCGCGCAATCCTGAGCTCCGGTGACACGGTCGCCGACGCGGCCGATCGCGAGCGCTTCGTCGTCGCCTATGACAACCGCCATTCGGTGAGCGAGAAGGGCGATACCGCCACCTTGCTGGTCGGGCAGGACGAGTTTCCCTTCCCGATCCCGATCGTTCGCAGCGGCGGCCGCTGGAAGTTCGATTCCGAGGCCGGAAGCAGGGAGATCACCGCCCGCCGGATCGGCCGCAACGAGCTTGCCGCCATGCAGGCGATCCTCGCCTTCTACGATGCGCAGCAGGATTACGCGGCGAAGGATCGGACAGGAAAGGGCGCGGGTCTTTACGCGAGCCGGATCGTCAGCCGGCCGGGCACGCGCGATGGCCTGTACTGGCCGAGCGCTGCCGGCGAGGAGCAGAGCCCGCTGGGAGAGCTCGCCGCCGAAGCGGCAGGCGAGGGCTACCGTGTCGGCGAGGAACGCCGGCCCTATCACGGCTATTACTTCAAGGTCCTGACGCGGCAGGGCTCCGCGGCGCCCGGAGGCCGGATCGACTATGTCGCCGGCGGGCGGATGATTGGTGGCTTCGCCATCTTGGCCTATCCGGCGGAGTATGGCAGGTCCGGGGTGATGAGCTTCATGCTCAACCATTCAGGCACGGTCTATCAGAAGGACCTCGGCCCCCGGACCGCCCGCATTGCGGCCCGGATGGGCAGCTTCAATCCCGACAGCGGCTGGGAGAAGGTCTCGCCCGGCCAATAGCAGCAGTGGTGGCCTCCGGATGCTTCGAGCCCGCGTTCATCTTCCTTCGGCTCGTGACGCCCATGCGGGAGGCAGGCCCCGGAAACTGCCGGGGCTGCGGCGATGAGAGCCCGGGATCTGCTTCCCGCGAGCCTTGTAGGCTACCGGCTGGAAAGCTTGCGCTTCGATGTCACGGCCGGCCTCGCCGTCGCCGCCGTCGCCATCCCCAGTGCCATCGCCTATCCCGCGATCGCCGGCCTGCCGGCCGAGGTCGGGCTCTATGCCAGCATCCTCCCGCTGGTCGGCTACGCGCTGTTCGGGCCCTCACGCAAGCTGATGGTCGGCCCGGATGCTGCGACCATGACCGTGCTCGCCGCGGCGCTGGCGACCCTGCCTCTCGACAATCCGGCCGATCGCGTTGCCGCCGCAGCGGCGCTGGCCCTGATGGTCGGCGTGCTCTGCGTCCTGGCGGGCAGGCTGAGCCTCGGCGTCGTCGCGTCCTTCCTGTCGCGCCCGATCCTGATCGGCTTCATCAGCGGCATCTCGATCTCGATCCTGATCGGCCAGATCGGCCGGCTGACCGGTGTCCGCATCGAAGGTGACGGGCTGGTCCAGCCGCTGCTCGAGATTTTCCGCAAGGCCGGCCTGATCCACTGGCCATCGCTCGGCTTCGGTGCGGCGATGTTCGGTCTGCTTGTGCTGCTGGCGCGGTTGCGCTCGCCTATCCCGGGACCGCTCGTCGTCGTCGTGCTGGCCGGCATTGCCTCCGCGTTGTTCGATCTTGAGGGCCGCGGCATGAAGGTGATCGGCAGCCTGCCGAGCACGATGCCGAGCCTGTCCTTGCCCGATGTCTCGCGGCTGCCGCTCAAAGAACTGCTGCTCGGTGCCGGCGCGGTCTGGCTGGTCAGCGTCAGCTCCGGCCTCGTCGCGGCGCGCAGCTTTGGCGCACGGGACAAGTTCGACGTCGACGCCGACCGAGAGCTGACCGGACTCGGATACGGAAATATTTTTTCGGGCCTGTTCAGCGGCTTTCCGGTCACGGTCTCGGACTCGCGCACGGCGATCAACATCTCGGCCGGCGCCCGCTCGCAGATCTCGGGGCTCGTTGCGGCCTTCGCGCTGACCGCGCTGCTGCTCTACCTCAACGACGCATTACGCCTCTTGCCCAACCCGGCGCTGGGCGCGATCCTCGCCTTCGCCGCGCTGAACCTGATCGATCTCCACGGTTTGCGTGAAATCTGGCGCGTCAGCCGCACCGAGTTCATCTTCGCTCTGATCAGCATGTGGGGTGCGATCAGCCTCGGCGTACTCAGCGGCGTCGTCATCGCCATCGCCGGCACCTTGCTGCATGTCCTGCTCAAGGAGATGCGCCCGCGCGTCGCCCTGCTCGGACGGATCGCCGGGCGGCCCGGCTTCTACAAGCTCCACCGCAGTGAACGTGCCGCGCCGGTGCCGGGCATGGTGATCTTCCTCGTCCAGGGCAGCATCCTGTTCTTCAATACGGACTTTCTGCGCGACCGTTTCGAGAGCGTCGCGCAGGCGGCCCCGCCGGGCACGCACTGGTTCCTGGTCGATGCCAGCGCTGTCGCCCAGGTCGATACGACCGCGGTCGCCATGCTGCAGAAGTTGCGGGCCGATCTGTCGCAACTTGGCCTGACGCTCGTTCTTGCCGAACTCCACCGCGAACCCTGGGAGATCCTGCAGCGGGCAGGCTTCTTCGAGGGGCCCGAAGCGACCATGGTCTTCGACGATGTCGAGGATGCGGTCAGCGCGCTCGCCGGCCGGGAGCCTGGCACTGCGGCGCAGCCCGCCCCGGCCGGCATTGGCAGCAAAGGCCCGGCAGGCGAGGGGCGTGCCGGTTCCGTCTAGCCTGGCTCTGTGTGCCGGTATTCGCGGACCAGGATGTCGCCGCTGATGATCAGGACCCAGAGCGGAAAGACCAGGAAGGCCCCGTCGACGATATGGCTGCCGAGCAGGAGGAAGGCGGCTGCGGCGTAGCCACAGAATGCCGTCCAGCGCGCCGCGATTCCGGTGCGCAGCACGATGGTTGAGGCCGTCAGCAGGAAGACGCCGGCGACTTTCAGCGCGTAGACGCTGACCAGGAAATAGGAGAAGGACCGCGCCAGGGTGAAGGTCACCGAGCCTGCGAGCTCGCGCGGCAGCACCGCATGGGTGGTCAGGATCGCGCCGATGGCGGCAGCCGCGGTGAACAGCATGGCGACGAAGAGCAGGCCGCTGCCGAGGAAGACCGTCGCGAACAGCGGGTGCTCCTGCGCACCGAGCCGGTCGCGCAGCACGCCCATGAACCAGAGAAAGGCGACGCCGGCGAAGGGGATGAGATGCAGCGCGAGCTCGACTTTCCAGGCCTGGGCGCCGAGCCAGTCGCCGGGATCGCGCGGATGCAGGCGCAGCGTCTGGAGCACCAGCATGATCGCCGACAGGAGCAGGACGGAGAACAGGATGCCGGCAACGGCCGCAGCGCGCGGCGCCTTCAGCCCGGCAGGCGCGTGATGGGCGGACGACACCATGCTCGACCCCGTTTGACAGTGAGTATGGCGGCCGCGCCCGCCAAGCGGCGGGGCTAGGGATCGGCGAAGCGCAGCAGACCGAGCCGCTCGGCGCACGATACGAGCTCGACCACCGAACGGATCTGCAGTTTCTCCATGACCTTGTGACGATGCGCCTTCACCGTCCGCTCGGTAGTGCCGAGCGCGAAGGCGACCTGCTTGTTCATCTTGCCGCGGATGACGAGATCGAAGACTTCGCGCTCGCGCCGCGTCAGGAGCAGCAGCCGCTGTCTTGCGGCGCGCATCCGGCCTTCCTGCTCGCTCGCTAGGCGATGGCGGGCGATGGCGCGATCGATCGCGACGATCAACTCCTCCGAGGCCACCGGCTTGGTGAAGAAGTCCTCGGCCCCGGCCTTGATCGCCCTGACGCCGGTGCGCACGTCGCTCGGACCGGAAAGGCAGATCACCGGGAGGTTCGAGCCGGCCCTGCTCAGCCGGTCGAACAGGTCGGGCACGACGGTGTCCGGCATCTCGACGTCGACGACGATGCAGCTTGCGCTGTCGTCGTTCGGAATCTGGCTGAGGATCTCGTCAGCGCTGCCATAGGCCTTGGTCCGGTAGCCGCAGGCCCGCACCAGGCCATCGATCCCAGGCTGAGAGGACAGACCCCCTTCAACGACATGTACGAGAGCTGACATGGCTTTCCCCGATCTGCTGCCAGGCGCGTCGCCGCGCCGCCGGTCACCTCGGAATGCGCGCGGCCTCAGTGTGGCTTCAACGAGTCCTGGCCGCAGCGTTGATACTTGGTCGCTATGCCGCCTTCCGGGCCGAGATAGCGATTGAGCGTCCCGCCCTCCGCCAGTGCGAACACGGCGCGGGCGCTGTCGGACGAGACGGTGGTGGTACAGCTCAGGTTCAGCATCTGCCGATCGCCCTGGGCGGTCATGCGGACGATCCGGCAGGTGGCGAGCGGCGTTGCCAGGCGCTGGCCGGCAACGATGAAAGCTGGTGCGAAGGCGGCCGCTGGCCGCCGGAATGCTATTGCCCTTCCCTTGGAGACGAAGACGCTGGAGCAGGCTCCGCCTTCCTCGAGCCAGGCGCCCTGGAAGGCGCCGGCCTGTGCCCGCGCTTCCGGTGGCGTGGCCAGGCTCAGCATGGCAACGTATAGAGATGCGGCGATTAGCGTTCGGCGGCGGGTCGATGCTGTCATCGGGCCTCCATCGGTAGGGTCGGCTCGGCCGGACAGGGGGCGCCGGAAGCCGGCGCGCTGAGGTCGATCGCGGATGGCAGGACGCTTGTCGGCGCATTTTCGCCGGCAATACCGCAACCGAAACGGGCTGCTGCGTCGCGCCCCTGCCATTCCGCTGCGCGTCATTTCTCACAGCAGTGCAGGCCGCAAAGGCCGTTCCGGGAAGTAGGTTACGGTTGGCTACGTTGGGCGGGGTCGCCGTCCGGCCCGAAGGTCGACGCCGCTGCGTGCCGCTGCGCGTCCCAGGCGGAAAGCTGTGTCCGCACGGGAAAACCGGCCTGGATGGCGCCGCGGATCAGAATGGCGCGGTCCCTCGTGTTGAAGTTGCGTTGGTCGAGCTCGCCGTCGAAATTGGCGAAGAAGCCGGGGCGCAGCTTCAGGAATTCGGCGCGGGCCTGCGCAGCCTCATGGCCCATGCCGCACCGGGCGAAGATCAGCGCGGCCACGAAGTGGTAGATCGAGAAGCGCTGCAGATTGGCCCGCTTGATCAGGTCGACGGCGCGCGCATCCTCGCCCTGCATATAGGCGGCAAGGGCGAGAAGCCCGGTGTAATAGCTGGAATGGCCGGGATTCTTGGCCATCGCCTCTTCGATAAGGCTGGCCCCGCGCACCCAGTTGCCGGATTGCGCGAGCCAGGCGCCGAACTCGCCGAGCAATTCGGTGTCGTTGGGATTGAGTGCCCGCGCCTGCGCGCCGATGCGCAACGCCTCGGCAGCCTCGCCGCTGAAGTAGAGCACCGTCATTAGCGCCTGCAGCGCCCGGACATTCTCCGGCGCGAGCCGCGTCGCGCGCTCGGCGGCGGCCCGAGCCCTGACCATCGGCGTCGGTTGGCCGGCGCGGCGGTTCAGTTTGAAGCGCTCTTCGTCGAGATAGAGATAGGACAGCATCGCCCAGCTGGTCGCATGCTGCGGATAGCGCTCCGTGAGTTGCTCCAGGCACTCGCGAGCCTGTGCATGCTCGGTGGCGTCGATCACGGTGCGGTAATGGTAGAAGCGGTAGGAGCAATCCTGCGGCAGGCTTGCCAGCCCGAGCTTTCCCGGCCGCACGAGCGGCGGATTGGTGAAGATGACCCCATAGGGTTGCGCGACAGCCGTCGCGACATTCGCGGCGATCGTCGTTTCGATCTCGACGATCGGCTTGTCGCGCGGATCGGCGTCATAGGTCCCGGCCCACAGAACGACCGCGTTCTCGCCGTCCAGCACGCGTACCGATACCCGCAGCTTGCCATCGGACAGGCGGATGCCGCCCTCTAGCACATAGCGACTGCCGGGAAGGCGCGGAGTCTCTCGGGCAGTGGCGTCAGCCGACGGACCTTCTGGAGTCTCGCGCGCGCGGAGCGTGAGCTCCTTGAAACGGGCGAGCTGCGCCAGCAACTCCTCGGAGAGACCGGCGGCGTAATAGTTGACCTCCGGTTGGCCCGAGAGATTGGCGAAGGGCTTGACCGTCAAGGAGGGGCCTTCGGGCACGGATGGCGCCCTCGCTGTGGTCACAGGCTGCGGCGGGGTCACAAGCCAGGCGAGGTAACCCGCCGCAAGCATCGCCAGCGCGAGCAGCGAGCCGACGAGCCAGGGCGAGCTCCGCCCGATCAGGGCGGCGGTATCGCTGCCATGCTGGTCGACGCGCGGCGGCCCAGCAGGCTGGGCGTCATCCCCATGCTCTTGCCGCCAGTGGAAGCAAGGAACATAGGCGCCCTTGGGGATCTCGATCACGACAGGGGCGGAGTTGCCGACCAGCAGATAGTAGCGTTCTAGCGCGCGCCGAAGCCGCCCCGCTTCGATGCGCACGACGGGGTCGTTCTGAATGTCGAAATTGGAGTCCCGGCCGAACACCTCGACCGCCACCGAATAGGCTTTGATCCGGTCCGCCCGCCCGGCCAGCGTCTCGTTGACGACATAGATCAGGAACTGGCGCACCCGCGCCGGCACGCTGAATTCCGCACTGGCGAGAATACGGTCGAGCTGCGCGCGGATTTCCTCCTGCGGCGGGGTAGGCCCCGGCGGCGCAGTATTGTTGTCATCACAGTTCCTGGGCCGTTGCTGCTCCACGGAATAGGCTCCCCCGAGCCGGACATCCGATTAGTAAAGGCAAGGCGAGGCGGTATTTCTGTGTAACCTCCCGTTATTTACTCCCAACGCGGCCGGCAGGCCACATAATTATGACCTTTCGCGGGGGCTCGATCCTATGGATACGGGCGTTCTGGCTGCCATCAGGCGTCTGCCGAAACACAAAAAGGTGATCGAGGAGCTGGTAATGGGCAGCGAGAGCTTCCGCAATATCTGCGGAGACCTCGCTGAGGCGGAGCTGGCGCTGCGGCGCTGGGAAGCCTCGGAAGCGCCCGGTGCCGCTGCCCGACGCGACGAATACAGGCATCTGATCGACGGGCTCGAGGCCGAGCTCCGGCAGGCGATTCACGAGCGTCAGGCCCGGCATTCCGGGCGGCACGGAGGCTAGGGCATCGGACCGAAAGAACGGCTGTGGCTTTCGGACGCAACCGATGCTTCGATGATGGGGATGGGACGCCACTGCGCCTCGATCGGACGCATGGCGCTCAGGAAGCAGATTGGTGTTCCTCAGGGTGGAGAGTTCCGATGTCGAAGCATGCAAGCTGGATCCTCGCAATCTCGTTGGCCATCGGTGCTGCGGGCTGCGCCACGACCCCCACGGTAACGAGCGAGACCGTGATCGTGGCCGGCGTGGGCGCGGTCGAGGTCGAGCGGATTGATGTCGAGGTCGTCACCATCAATCCCGCGACGCGCATCGTCGTCGTCCGCCAGGGACAATATGCGTGGCGGGTGATGGTCCCCGAGATCTTCGGCGATCTGAATGCAATCCGCCCGGGCGACAGGCTGCAGATCCGGCGCGTCGAAGGCGCAGTGCTCGGTGCCCGGCGCGCGAAGCGGGGCGCCCGTCCTGAGATCGTCTACACCGAGGAGGTCAGCGCGCCCCGCTTCCAGAACCTGCCCGACAGGTTCGTCGAGCGCTCGCTCACCCTGACCGCGAAGTTCGAGAGCTATGATCCGGCCACCGGCATGGTCAGCTATGTCGGCCCGGCGGGGCCGCGGACCCATAGGGTGGTTGATCCCGATATCGCGAAGGATCTGCGGCGCCTGCGGCGCGGCGACATGGTCGATCTGACCTTCGCCGAGGCCATTCACGTCGTCAGGCTCTGAACAGGCCGGAGTTCCTCCGCAGGGCGACCTGCGGAGGAACCCGACGCAGGAGTTGCGCACCATGTCGACCGCAAGTTCCAAACCGCAGACGGCTACACTGGCCGATGAGAGCTTCATGTCCGCCGACGATCTCCGCGCCTACATGGCGGATCTCGAAATGGCCAAGGCGTCGAAGCTGCTGGGCGCCATGGACAAGGCCGAGGAGGCCCGCAAGAAGCTTGTCGCGACCTTGCAGGAAGAAATCGCCGTCACGCCGGAGAAGATCGCCGAGATCAAGCACAGCCTGGCGAACAAGACCCGAGCCGCCGCCGAGCGTGGCGAGAAGGAAGTGCTCGTCATGCGCTTCCCGAGCGCGCTCTGCACGGATCGCGGCCGGGCGATCAACAATGCCGAGGCGGATTGGCCGACGACGCTGACCGGGCGGCCGCGCCAAGCCTACGAATTCTGGAAGGAGCATCTGCAGCCGGCAAAATACAAGCTGCGCGCCATGATCGTCGAATGGCCGGGGGGCCTTCCGGGCGATGTCGCGTTCTTCCTGAGCTGGTCATAGCGGCTGGAGCACGACGATGAAGGCGGATTCAAACAAGCCGATGAAGCGCAAGCAGTATGAGCGCGAACTGCGCGAGCTGCACGGCGAGCTGGTGAAGCTTCAGGAATGGGCGAAACATGCCGGCGGCAAGGTCTGCATCGTTTTCGAGGGGCGCGATGGCGCCGGCAAGGGCGGCGTCATCAAGGCGATCACCGAGCGGGTCAGTCCGCGCGTCTTCCGCGTCGTCGCGCTGCCGCCCCCGACCGAGCGCGAGCGCTCGCAGATGTATGTCCAGCGCTACCTGCCGCATCTGCCTGCTGCCGGCGAGATCGTGATCTTCGATCGCAGCTGGTACAACCGGGCCGGTGTCGAGCGGGTCATGGGCTTCTGCACGGAGGAGCAGGCCAAGGGGTTCCTGCAGGTCGTCCCCAACGTTGAGAAAGCCATCGTCGAGTCCGGCGCCATCCTGCTGAAATACTGGCTCGAGGTCGGCCAGGATGAGCAGACGCGCCGCATGGAGGAGCGCATCAACGATCCCAGGAAGATCTGGAAGCTCTCCCCGATGGATCTGAAGTCGTATTCGCGCTGGTACGAATACTCGCGCGCCAGGGACGAGATGTTCCATGCGAGCGATACTGCCTGGGCGCCGTGGTACGCTGTCCATTCGGACGACAAGCGCAAGGCGAGGCTGGCCATCATCTCGCACATACTGAGCTCCGTCCCATACGAGGCGCTGCCGCGCGAGAAGATCAAACTGCCCAAGCGGCAGAAGCCGCATGGCTATGAGGAGGTGAATTTCGCGCGCAATTGGATCAGCTAGGGCTGATCCTAACTTCCGAACGTTGATCGCGCTTGGTGGCTCTAAGCTATTGATAGAGAACGTGTGGTCCGATTAGCTTGTGTAGCAGGCTGATTACGGCGTGCTCTTGAACTGGAGTGTTCCGATGGCCGCTGGCCTTCATCCCCTGGCGCCGCACCATCTGCCGGCCTTCATCACTGCGCCGGGGGAGACCGACACGCTGATGGTCATCACCGCCATCATCCTCCTGGCGGCGGTGCTCGGAGTCGGCCTGGTCTTCCTGCGCCTGCACACCTTGCCTGAGCGCATGGCGCACAAATCCCAGAAGCTCCAGTTCGAGATCGTCGCGGTCCTAGGCCTGCTCGCTCTGTTTACTCATGTGCATCTGTTTTGGGTCGCAGGCCTGCTCCTGGCACTGATCGACATCCCGGATTTCTCCGGTCAATTCGGCCGGATGGCGCATGCGCTCGAGCGCATCGCCGGCGTGAAGCCGCCGGAAGCCGAGGCTGAGATCGACGATGCGCCGCCGGCGGACACCGCGCATGCAGCAAGCGAGAGCCGTGCTAAGGGCTCGAAGGAGACCGGCCATGCTTGAATTACTGGTCTGCTCGCTCCTCACCATCGTCCCCGACTACCTCTACAGGCGGTTCCGGCAGGGCAAGCGCCTCGGCAAGGAGATCACCTTCTATTCGGTCTGGTTCGAGCTCCGCTGGGGCATCATCTCCTGCCTGATGCTGACGGTCAGCCTGATCACGGTGATCTTCTACAATCACCCCTCGACGACCAGCGCTTCGGTGATGTTCCGGACAGTGCCGATCGTGCCGGAGATCAATGGTCGCGTCGCCCAGATCCATGTCGGAATCAGCGGCAATGTCACGAAGGGCGATCCGATCTTCCGGCTCGACAGCAGCCGGCAGGAGGCGGCGGTCGCGACCGCCCGGACCAAGGTTGCCGAGGTCGAGGCCGCGATCGTCGTCGCCAAGGCTGATCTCCTCACCGATGAGAGCAAGATTCTCGAGGCGAGGAGTGCCCACAAGCAGGCCCTCGACGAGCTCGAGACCAAGCAGGAACTCCGGCGGCGCAATGACGATATCGTTGCGCGGCGCGAGATCGAGCGGCTCGAGAACCTCGTCGCAGGGCGCGACGCCGCGGTTTCCGCAGCAGTCGCATCGAAGGCCAGCGCGGAAACGCGGATCTCGACCTTGCTGCCGGCCGAAAGGTCGAGTGCCGAGGCCGCTCTGGTGCAGGCGCAGGCCGATCTCGATCGGACGGTGGTGCGCGCTGGGGTCACCGGCCGCATCGAGCAGTTCACGCTGCGAGTGGGCGATGTCGTCAACCCACTGCTGAGGCCTGCGGGCGTGCTGATCCCGCAGGAAGCCGGGCGAGTAGCCTTGCAGGCCGGCTTCTCGCAGATCGAGGCACAGGTCATGAAGGTCGGCATGGTCGCCGAGGTGACCTGCCTCTCCAAGCCCTGGGTGGTCATCCCGATGGTGGTCACGAGCGTTCAGGACTTCATCGCCGCGGGCCAGTTGCGCAGTGCCGAGGTCCTGATCGACGCGCAGCAGGTTTCGAAACCGGGAACGCTTCTGACATTCCTTGAACCGCTCCATGCCGGTGGGCTCGACGGCGTCACCCCGGGCAGCAGCTGCATCGCCAATGCCTATTCCAGCAATCACGAGCTGATCGCCTCCGGTAAGCTCTCGACCGGGCGCAAGATCATGCTCCACGCCGTGGATGCAGTCGGCCTTGTTCACGCGCTGCTGCTGCGCATCCAGGCGCTCATCCTGCCGATCCAGATGCTCGTGTTCAGCGGGCATTGACAGTGAGCAGACGTTGCAACGCAGGAGTTCATGCCAAATCTGGAGGTTCAATGAAAAACGTGCCTCCTTTTCGTCTAATTGTTTGATCCCGGATTTTGATGGTGCGATCTTTTCCATCGAATGGCAGGAGGCACTAAGAGCTGGCTCGGGAAATCTGGACACCGGTCGTAGGTGGATTTTCGGCCTGAACGCGGCATGATTGCCGTGAACAGGAGCGGATATGACGAGACGCGTGCGCCGGAACCACAGCCCGGCTTTCAAGGCGAAGGTCGCTTTGGCGGCGATCAGGGGCGAGAAGACGCTGGCCGATCTGGCGCAGCAGTTCGACGTCCACCCCAACCAGATCACGCAATGGCGCAGCCAGCTTATTGACGGGGCCGCAGGCGTCTTCGGGTCCGAGGCGAAGTCGGAGCCGGCTGCGCCCATGATCGACGTGAAGACGCTGCATGCGAAGATTGGAGAGCTGGCGCTGGAGAACGATTTTTTGTCCGGCGCGCTCGGCAAGGCAGGCCTTCTGAGCGCAAAGCGATGATCGACCGCTCGCATGATCTGCCGCTCAACCGGCAAGCCAGGGCGCTCGGGATCAGCCGGGGCAGCGTCTATTATCTGCCCCGCGTGGCCTTGTCTGCCGATCTGGCTTTGATGCGCGCGATCGACGCGCTTTACCGTCGGCCAAACACCTCGAAGCCGGCGCCGGGGCACAAGCTGAGCCGCAAGGCGGTGCTGGAGCGGGAGGCTGCGAACCTCGAGGGCCAGAAGGGGCAGCTGTTGGCCGCGGTCGCCCAGGCTGAAAGCCGAATCGGCGAGACGCAGCTCCAGATCATCCAGATCGAGGATGCGCTGCGCGAGGAGGTGATGAAGGAGCTGCGCGAGATCCAAGCGCGCAGCGCGGAGCTGGTCGAGCGCCGTGTTGCGGCCGAGGATCAGCTGAAGCGCATCGAGATCAGATCGCCGAGCGCCGGCTTCGTGCATCAGCTGGCGGTCCATACCGTCGGCGGGGTAATCACGCCGGCCGAACCGGTGATGATGATCGTCCTGGCCGAGGAGGGGCTCGAGGTCGAAGCCCGCATCCTGCCGGCGGACATCGACCAGTTGGCCCTCGGGCGCGCCGCGTTGGTGAAGGTCCACGCCTTCAACCAGCGCACCACGCCGGAGCTGAATGGGAAGGTCTCGCGCATCTCGGCCGATACCAGCCGTGACCCGCAGACCGGCGCTACCTTCTACACGATCCGGGTTAGTGTCACGCCCGAGGAACTCGCCCGTCTCGCGCCCCATCGTGTCGGCGCCGGCATGCAGGCCGATGTCTTCGTCAGGACCGAGGATCGCACCCCGCTCGAATACATCTTGAAGCCGCTCAGGGACCAGATCGCAAAGGCCTTCAAGGAAAGGAGAGCCGCGGCGGACCGGCGCTCCATTCGCGATGATCGCCTTGGGGGAGGGGGCGCCCATGTCGGATTCGTCCGTGAGGGATTCCCCATGCGGAAAAGATCAACCGGACCGGATAGAAAGCGTTCGTCCTGAAGTCGCGTGCTGGACGGGGTGGGCAGGTCCCCGACGTTCACCTCGCGATTATCAGCGTCGCAGAAGCGACCGCTTGTGAAGGGAATTGTGCAGGGGAAGAAGGCTGGTCGTTGTTGCGGCCTGAGACGCGCACCGATCTTTACGTCGCGATCTGGCGACTGTTACGGTTGACCGGGTTCACCCGTTTCGAGGCCGCATGGCTGCACAACGGAAGCCGAGCGAACTATGGCTGTTGCTGTTTGGGGCAGCCGCGCTGGTCCTTGGGCTCGCCATTCTCGCCGCTTCTTGGTGGAAAGGCCCGCAATCCCGAGAGCGGCTATCGCTGATCGAGCATTTCGGCCGGATGGTCGTGACGACACCGCTGGTACGATATGGCGGCATCGGCCATCGGCAGAGTAGTGGCACCTATCGGACGCAGGACATTCCGCTATTGGCGGCCGGTCGGATCTCGGGAACCTATCGCCCCGTCCAAACCCTGTGGGTCGATGATCTGGACCGCATCTCGCGCGGTCAAAAACTGAATTTCCTGGTCGATCCAGGCAGGCGTCTCGTCTACCAGGCGACGACCAATGGCCGAGTGCTTCTCGCCTATGAGGAGACTGCAGCAAAGCTGAGAGAGACGGTCCGACAGAACATGTTGTTCGGGGTCGCTTTCGTGGCGATTGGCGTCTTCTGGTTCGCGCCGATTGTTCGGCGTCATTGGCAGCACACACGAGCAGGCCATCAGCCGAGCTGAAACGCTACGACAGCTTTCTGCCGAAACCAGTTGGTCACGCCCGATCCGCATAATCAACGTGTGGTCGGCTTGGTGGGGGACACAAATGACCTTCGAACTCGGACCGAAGTATCGATGGGACGAACGCCCCCCAAGCAGCGCGGCGGGAATCTACGCCTATTTCATCGACCGTCCCGATAGGCTACGACCCATCTCAATGCCTGCGAACGGTCTGCTCTACATCGGCATGACTGACAGCAGTCTGGACGCACGTTGCCACTTCGAGCATCAGCATAGCGGCTTCTCGACGTTCCGCCGTAGCCTCGGTGCGATCTTGAAGAGCGAGCTTCAGCTTCGTGCGTTGCCACGGGCCCCTGGGGCGTCCCGCTCGAATATCATGAACTACCGCTTCGAGGCCGAGGGAGAACGCCGCCTCACCGAATGGATGCGTGAGAATCTGACCTATTCATACTGCGAGATCCCCGACAACGTCGCAGTGGTCGAGAAGAGAGAGATCGTGTCGGGATGCCCGCCGCTGAACTTGACCGGCTGGGAAAACGAGCAACGCGCCGAGATTAAACGTCTGCGGGCATTATGCGTTGTTGAAGCAAGCGTCGCTACGACCTGATGTCGAAGGACCGACTGCAGAATGCTTTGCTGAGGCCTTAATCACCTCGCCCGAATTCTGCATCGCTCAGAGCCGCGCATCTCCCGACAGTCACGCCAGGTTGTCAGGCCTGGAGCTAGGGTGTAACCGCTGTTCCGACAACACCTTCATCCCCAAGCGTCGCCATGCGGATGAGAGCGTGATTGTCGGTGCGAACGCTGTCGTCGGGGGGCTCTCGAGAAGCTCGAACGGTGGGTGCGGATTTCAGTCGTCTTCAAGATCCTTCTGCATCTCGCAGAGTAATTTTGCTTGGGCCCAAGCCACTAGCTCATCCTCTTGCTCGTCGGTGAGCGGGTTCTTAGCCAGATAAGGCGGCGGATCGCCGACGCCGAAGCATTCGTATTGCACATAACGGGCATTGCTGAACAGCATCCACCACTTCGGGCCGCCTTTGTCAGGTGTCCAATCGGTGGTGTCGAACGGATAATAGACTGGCCCATTGATATATCGGTCGGCATAGGGATCTTGGAGGTATTGCAAGGCAAAATCACCGAACTTCATTGATCGATAGATTGTCCACAGCTGCTCAAGCGTCTCCCTCTTGGGATTGAGGGGGGTACGTGGAGGGCGGATATAGGTTGTTCCGTCTTGCAGCTCCCAGCGCTCTTCTCGGCGCGAAACCGCGGTGAACACCAGTGTCTTGCGCGGATCGCCCGGGAAGAACGCACTGCAAAGATCAGTCTTTGCCAGGCGCTGCATCACCAGGACGGCGATCGATGAAGCCTTGTCGTTGAGGCGCGGCACAATCTCCGCCGAAAACCACTCGGCAGCCTTGGCGTTAAAGTGATCGTTCTTGGCGTCGCCAGGCGAAACCGGATCATCGACGATGAGGATGTCAGCGCCTCGCCCCACTGGCGATTTGAAGAACGGCGAAGAAATAAAGCTGCCGCCGTGGTCCAGCCGAATAGCTTCGCGCCTTCGTTCGAAGCGGATATGCGGGAAGAGGTTGCGGTAGAGGTCGCTGCTGAACAATTGGGTGAGCTTCTGGGAAAAATCCCCCGCTAGCTCCTGGGTTGCGACGATCGACATGATTTTCAATGTCGGATCGCGCCCCAGGGCGAAGGCCGGGAAAGCGATTGAGGCAATGAAGGATTTTAGCGAGCGCGGTGGTGCATGGATCGCGAGCCGATTGTGCTCACCGCGTAGACAGCAGTGTATCGCATCCGCGATGACGTCGATATGCCAGTTCTTCTGAAGGTCTTTTCCCGGGTGAATGATTTTGTAAGCAAGGGAGACGAACGCGATAAAATCATTCTGATACATCGACGTCAGGAGGTGCTTCCTCAGCATCGGCTTCGACTGGCTCATCTAAAGCCTCCTTCCGTCGGGCGGCTAATGCACGCTGCAAGTACGCTTCAAGATCGGCATCTGAACCAATGTCAAAGTCGATCGGCTCCGGCTGAGGGGTCACGCGCCCTGCCTTCAACAGAAGCGCCAAAGTCCGATGATCGCCGTTGATCGCATCCGTGACGAGGCGCTTGACGATGGCTTCTCGCTTCGCGATGCGAAGGTGGCGGCCGTGCTCTTTGATGAAGACCGGGCGATCGAGCTCCGCTTCAAGCAGGGTGTTCAGGTTTCTTGATTTTTTTGGCCGACCACGCGGATTGCCCGTCTCCCCCGGCTTGAAGCGGTGCTCGGGCGGTGGCTTGCGATAGCCGACGGGGTAGGGCGCCTGCTCATCGTCATCGGAGCCGTCATTCGCCATGATGCGCCTCCTGCCGTCGTTGACGTTGCACGACATGGACGGTCAGCCCGGTCGCCGCGAGGATTGGTGCGATACCAGTTCGTTCTTCAAAGCGGCGCAGGATGACGTCGGCATAGGCTGGATCGAATTCGATCAGAGCGGCGCGTCGACCGACCTTGTCCGCTGCCAGTAATGTCGACCCGGATCCGCCGAACGGATCGAGTACCAAGTCGCCGGGCCTGCTGGCGTCGCGAATGGCGTCCGCGATCATCGCGGTCGGCTTCACCGTCGGATGGTCGACCAGGTCAGCGTCGCGCGTGCGCGAGAAGGTCGTCGCACCGGCGTAGGTCCAGAGATTGGAACGATGACGTCCGAGCCGGCCGAGCTGGACGTTGTTGATGTGGGCAACATCGCCATGTCGAAACACCGCGATGAACTCGTGCTGGGAGCGATAGAAACTTCCCATGCCGGCGTTGGTCTTGGCCCAGACACAGATATTAAGCAGCTGGGCATAGACATTCGCGCCAACAGCGAGGAGCTCAGCCAAGCTGCGCCAATCCATGAAAGCGTAATGCACGGAGCCGGGGCGGGAGCGATCGCGGGCGCAAGTCAGAACCTGCGAGAGAAACCGCTGAAACTCGGCGCGCGACATCTCGCCCGATGCCATGGCGAAGTTGCCGTGACGGTTCGTGCCGCTGACATGACCAGAGATCGGAACGTTGTAAGGCGGATCAGCGATGACGAGATCGGCAAGCTCGGCGCCCAGCAAGGCAGTGTAGGTCTCAGGCAGGCGGGCGTCGCCACAGATGAGTTTGTGGTTTCCGAGCAGCCAGATGTCTCCCGACCGCGAAGTCGGCTGATCTGGCGGCGCGGGCACGGGCGCATCGTCGGGATCATCCGCCGCGTTGGCAGGCGTGAGGATGCGATCCAGGTCGATCGTATCGAACCCGGTGACTTCGACTGCAAAGTCGGTCTCGACAAGGAACTGCAATTCGGAGGTCAGCAGTTCGGCCGTCCAGCTCGACAATTCGGCGATGCGATTGTCGGCAAGGCGCAAGGCGCGCTTTTGTGCTGTGTCGAGATGGCGTAACCGAATGACCGGGACTTGGCCAAGTTTGAGCTGCTGGGCTGCCTGCAACCTGCCATGGCCGGCGATGACCTCGCCAAGCTCGTCGATCAACAATGGATTAGTGAAGCCGAACTGTTTGATGCTGTCGCCAATGCGCCGTACTTGCTTGCGGCTGTGAGCGCGAGCGTTCATGGCGTAGGGCTTCAGCAAGTTTATATCAACAAGCTCGACATGCAATTCGACAAGGTTTGATGTCATTGACATCACCTTTCAGTCTCTTGATGTTGAATGGGAACTTGAATCGACGTCAGCACTGCTGCGCGATGGTCATTATACTTTTACCGAGAACGGATTTTGTCAATGCCGAATGCTTACTGCTCGTGGAGCTGGATTCGCTGCTGCCGGGTTGCGTTTCGCTGCTAGCCCAAGAGAATTCCCTGTTTATGTTGTCAGGGAAAACTCCGCTAAGTTGCTGAAATCACGAGCCTAACGATGATAATATCGAGCCGTTTGGCGGAAAAATGGGCCACAATCCCTGATTCCGGCGGGTAAACAGGGAAAATGCGCGCAGACTGGTTCGATCCTGACTGCGTCGTCAGCCAATTTTTTTTGCCAGAGACTTGGCTTTCTGCGGATAACCATCAGCTACCGTAGCGCGCCGCGATTTTCTGGACATTTCGACGCGATATTCTGGACATTGAGCGGTCAACCGCTTCGGTCAGCCGGCTGTAGCCCGACGCGGTCTTTTGCACCGGGAGTTGACTACGGTACCCGCGCAGGCGGGCCGGCGGCTTCTGGGTTCGGGTGTCGCCAGGCGCCGGGGCATAGCCAAGGCGATGATTGCGGTCGCGCGCGGCTTATTCGTCATCCTGCATCGATGTGGGTCGATCACGTGCCGTTCCGCTGGACGGCTGAGCCCGCCCAAGCCCGACCTGACCGAGAGTGTTTCGAGATCCGTCGCAGAGCGGAGTGATGTCCCTCCAGGGACCGAAGGGCGGTGAGATCGAGGGCGGGCTGGGGGCCGTAAGGTGGCTATTGGTTCCCCAAACGACGAACTTGGTCTGGTTGCGATAGCGGCCGAGCTGGGGCCGGCTGCTCTCGGTCTTGTCCCAGAGCACGACGCCGCGCCACACCCAGCCGCGGCACTCGTCACGGGGACCATGTGCTACCGCCCGCTGGTACGCTGCTGTCGCCCCAGGCGAACAGTTCAGCCTTGGGCGAGGGCGCCCAAGGCCCAACTAGCCGAGTTCTGGCACCAGGCTGGAGAGATGCACCGGGAAGCTCCGGGCGCGTATGCCGCAGGCATTGTAGAGCGCATTGGCAAACGCCGCCGAAGAGCCGCAGGCGCCGAGCTCGCCGACCCCTTTCACGCCGATCGGGTTCGCTTCGAGATCGGGCTCGTCGAGCATCATCACGTCGACATCGGGAACGTCGGCATGCACCGGCAGCAGGTATTCCGCGAGATCCCCGTTGACGACGTTCCCGCGTCGCGGATCGATCTCGGCTGCCTCGCGCAGCGCGGCGGAGAGCCCCCAGATCATGCCGCCGAGAAGCTGCGACCGGGCGGTCTTGGGATTCAGGATGCGGCCGGCGGAGAAGACACCGAGCATCCGCCGCACCTTGGTCTCGCCGGTGAGGCGGTGCACCGCCAGTTCGACGAAATGGGCGCCATAGGTGTGGCGGGACTTTTCGCGCCAGTTTGGCACATTCCCCATCGACGGCAGGTTGCCGCGCGCGGAGAGGCCTGCCGGATGCGCCGCCAGGGTCTGCCGCACGAGGCCCGGACCCGCCGGGAGGCCGGCTCGCTCCAGGAGCGCCAGGCAGGCCTGGTGGAGCGCGGCCGTCGTGTTCGAGGCACCCCAGGAACCACCTGAGCCACCGCCTGCCGGCAGGCGGGTATGGGCCAGCATCACGTCGACCTCGGAGAAATCGACGCCCAGAACTTCGGCTGCGACCTGAGCCAGGATCGTATAGCTGCCGGTGCCGATATCGGTGATGTCCGAGCGCACCTGTATGCGGCGATCCGGCGTCACCGCCACCTCCACCTCCGTCGCGCCCTGGAAATGGGTGCGGATGGCGGAGGCGACGCCCATGCCGACGAACCAGTTTCCGTCCCGGCGGGCCCGTGGCTGGCGCAGGCGAGCGGACCAACCGAACCGTTCGGCTCCGGTGCGCAGGCACTGCGTCAGCGTTCGGCCTGTCAGTGGCGCGCCGCTCTCCGGATCGGTCGTGGTGTCGTTCAGCACGCGCAACGCGATCGGGTCCATGTCCAGGGCCTCGGCGAGCTCATCCATCGCCGTCTCGACGGCCAGCAGCCCCGGCAGCTCGCCGGGCGCGCGCACCGCCTCGCCATTGGGCAGGTCGAGATGGGTGACCAAGTGCCGGGTCATGCGATTTGGACCGGCATAGAGCGAGCGCGTCACGATGCCCGTCTGCTCGATGAACGGATCCCGCTCGTTCGAATAGAGCAGCACCTCATGGCCGATCGCCGTCAGCCTGCCATCGGCGTCGGCACCAAGCCGCACCCGCTGCCGGTGCCAGGGGCGCATGCCGACGAGGCTGAACATCTGCTGGCGGGTGAGGCAGACCTTCACCGGCTGCCCGACCATCCTGGCGCCGATCGCCGCTCCCATCAGGTCGGCGTGCACTGCGAGCTTCGAGCCGAAGCCGCCGCCCACGAACGGTGCGGAGATGACGACGTTCTCGGGCGCGAGGCCCAAGGCGGTCCTGAGCGATGCCTGGATGTAGCGCAGCGTCTGGTGGCTGGTCGTCAGATGCAGCGTCTCCCCCTCCCAATGGGCGAGAGTCGCATGCGGCTCCAGCGGCTGGGCGCAATGGGGGAGGGTCTCGTAGGTCTGGTCGACCTGAAAGGCGGCGGTCGCGAAGCCGGTCTCGAAGTCCCCGAGATTCGTCGATCCGGCGAAGCCGGCATTGGCAAGTTCCGGCTGGTGGACGGGATTGCCCTCGGCATAGACGAAGGTGCCCGGCTCCGTGGTGTAGGTCGCGACGACGGAACGCGCGGCATCGCGAGCCTGCTCGTAGGTCTCGGCGATGACCAGGGCGATCGGCTGGCCGAAATGGTGGATGCGCCTGCCCATCAGGATCGGGCGCGCCCGCGTCGTGAACGCCCGGTTGCCCGTGTCCAGCGCCGCCTGCTGGGGCGCGTTTCTATAGGTGACGATCAGCCTGACCCCGGGCATGGCCTCGCCGGCTGAAGTGTCGATGGTCTCGATCTCGCCCCGGCCGATCGTCGCCGTCGCGAAGAAGCCGACCAGCGCCTTGCCCGCGCCGGTCTTCTCATAGGCATAGGTCGCGGAACCGGTCACCTTCTGCGGACCGTCCCGCCTGTCGATCGGGCGGCCGACGATCCTGATGGCGGTGTTCGGGTTGTCGAGGCGGGTCATCGGTTCTGCTCCAATGCATCGATCAGGGCCGCATGCAGGGCGCGCTGCGCGAGCTCGATCTTGTAGGCGTTGCGGTCGGTCGGACGGGCGCCTGCGAGCGCGACGGTGGCAGCGTCGCGGGCAATCTCCTCCGGCGTGCCGAAACCGCGGCGCTCGGCTGCCTCCACCCGCCAAGGCTTCGCGGCGAGCCCGCCGAAAGCGAGACGCTCGATCGCCACTCGCTCGCCGTCGATCCGTGCGATCAGGGCGACCGACACGGTGGCAAAGGCATAGCTCGCCCGCTCGCGGACCTTGCGATAGACATGCGTGCCGCCGAGCGGCGCGGGCAGCTCGACTGCGGTGATGAGTTCGCCGGGCTGCAAGGCGGTCTCGACCTCGGGGGTGGCGCCCGGCAGACGATGGAAGTCGGCGATCGGAATGCTGCGCTCGCCAGCGGGGCCGAGCACGCGAACGACCGCGTCGAGGGCCCGCATCGCAACCGCCATGTCCGAAGGGTGGGTGGCGATGCAGGCGGCGCTCGTGCCGAGGATGGCGAGGTTCGCCGAGGCGCCTTCCCGCGCATCGCAGCCCGAGCCGGGCTCCCGCTTGTTGCAGGCCATTGCGGTGCTGTAGAAATAGGGGCAGCGCGTTCGCTGCATCAGATTTCCGGCCGTCGTCGCGCGGTTGCGAAGCTGTCCGGAGGCTCCGGCGACGAGCGCGCGGGTGAGGACGCCGTACTGGCGCCGTATCGTGTCGTGCGCGGCAAGATCGGTGTTCCGCACCAGCGCGCCGAGACGCAGGCCGCCGGCCCCGTCGGGTTCGACGGTGTCGAGCCCGATCCCGTTGACGTCGACGAGATGCGCCGGCGTCTCGATCTGCAGCTTCATCAGATCGAGGAGGTTCGTTCCGCCGGCGATGATCCGCGCCTGCGGCCGGGCGGCCAGCATGGCGACGGCCTCTCTCGCGGAGCTCGCGCGTTGATAGGCGAAGGGTCTCATCGGCGGCCCTCCTGGACGTCTGTGATCGCTGCAATGATGTTGGGGTAGGCGGCGCAGCGGCAGAGATTGCCGCTCATGCGCTCGCGGATTTCCTCGGGGCTCGCGGGTGAGGGCTGAGACACCCGGCGCGTGGCCGCGCTCGGGATGCCGGCAGCGATCTCGTCCAATGTCGCGACCGCCGAGAGGATCTGGCCCGGCGTGCAATACCCGCACTGATAGCCGTCGTGCGCGATGAAGGCCGCCTGCATCGGGTGCAGTTCCTCGACTCGCCCGAGCTCCTCGATCGTGTCGATCTCGCTGCTCTCGTGCATGAGGGCGAGGCTGAGACAGGTGTTCATCCGCCGGCCGTCGACGATCGCCGTGCAGGCGCCGCACTGGCCATGGTCGCAGCCCTTCTTCGTACCGGTCAGGCCGAGATGCTCCCGCAGGGCGTCGAGCAATGTCGTGCGTGGGTCGACCGCAAGGCTGTGCGCCTGACCGTTGACCCTGAAGGCGACCTTCATCGTGATTTCGGACGTCGTCTGGGCCGAGGCGGGAATGTTGGTGAAGGCCATCCAGCTCACTTCCGCGCCTGCGGCGAGGCCAAGGCCCATGGCCTGGCCGAAGCGCCGGCGCGTCAGCTGCGGCGTGCGATCATCGCTCTTCATCTCTATCTCTCCTGTCGGTTATCCGTCGCTGCCCCGTCTTCCGGGCGGGATCTGGAAGCCGGGTGTCGGGGCGCGTCTCGCCGCGCGGTCATTCGTCCAGCCCGCCGCTTTTGCGGCGGCGCGCGGCGGGGCGTCGCCTTTCGGTCGGCCTCGAAGGTCGGAGGCGCGGGCGGCGCTCTCAGCGCGTGGCGGGTACCGGCACGAGGCGATCGATCTCGGCGCGATCGACGGGATAGGAGGAGTTGTGCTCGCGCACGATCCGCCAGCCCTCGGCGCCGCAGCGCCAGACCAGCGTCGAGCGGTCGCGAATGCCGGAAATCCTGCCGTCGCCGGCCTCGAGGCGGGCGGCGAATTCGAGCGTCGAGCTCGCGAGCTCGCCACCGATGATCGCGTCCGGGCCATCGACCACGGCGTGGCGCACCTCGCGCTGGCTCACGAAGATCGGCGTCCACATTGCGCCATAGGCTTCGGCGCTTCTGGCCATCCGCCGCTCGGGAGCGAGATCGTCGTAGAGGAGGACGTCCGTGGATGACCAATCATAGTACTTGCCGAGCTTCGTCTTGAAGTCGAACGGCGCGTCGCCAGTGCGCTTCTCCCAGCCGGTCATGATCCATTCGCGATGCAGTTCCGCGGGCGAGGTCGTGCCGGTCCTGGCGCAGTCCCGCGCATCGGCAGTCGTGGTGATGAGGAGGCCGACGAGGCCCCCGAAAAGCGTCCTGGCTTTGCTCATGCTGAGCCCCTGCTCGGTTGGATCGGGCTTGCCGGCCGCAGACCTCTTTCGGACGCGTCGGCAGTGCGGGGAAGCTAAGCGGAGGTCGAGTGCCGGATAAGCTGATCAGAGCTTTCTGGACTGGTTAGTGTAACTTAACAAAGCCGGGTGGGCAGGATCTGGCAGCGCGCGATCGGCGAAATTTTGGCGCGGTTGGGCGCAGTCAAGATCCAAACGGCCACACCGGCAATGCGGAAGGACGCTGAGTCGGCAGCCGCTGCGCTATCCAAGGCTAGTCTGAGCAGACCACAGATGCTGCCGACCTGCGGCAGGCCCGACCCACGGCCTGCACTTACGCCTGGACTGTCGCTAGCCGCCGGGCTCCGGCCTTTGCCGTGCAGGTTTTGGCTAACTGTGCTCGGCCGAGGCCGACGGGATTAGACACCTTATCGACGCGATCGCAGCCAGTCCCTCAGGGCCGCGTTGACCGCCCCGGGGTTCTCGATCGGGGTCATGTGGCCGCTGCCGGGTATGGTGACGAGCTGTGCCTGCGGCACGAGGCGCGCCATCGCCTGATGCTCCGCAAGCGGCGTCAGCCGGTCCTCCTCGCCGCAGAGGATCAGCACCGGGCAGGTCAGGCCGGCCAGAACGCCAGCGCCATCCTTTCGCAGGATGTTGTTCTGGCGCAGGAATATCTCGGCGCCGAGGCGCTGCGTCATGCCCCGGATGCGCCCGACGATGTGCTCGTCCTTAAGATGGGCTGCGCTGAGATAGGTCCTGAGAAGCCGGTCGCCGAAACCATGGAAGGTGCCGGGCGCGCGGGCCGCCCTGTCGCGGATCTGCCGAGCGGCCGCCCGTTCGGGATCGTCGGGCTGGATCGAGGTATCCAGCAATGCCAGCCGCTCGATGCGCTCCGCCGCGATGCGCGCCATCTCGACGGCGACGTAGCCGCCTAGCGAGAAGCCGGCGAGCGCGAAGCGCGGCGGCGCCTGCGCCAGTACGCTCCGCGCCACCGCCTCGAGGCTCTCGCCTTGCGTGATATCGGCAACCCGGCAATCGGCGATATCCGCCAGCACTGCGATCTGGTCACGCCACAGCTCCGCGTCGTTCAGGAGACCGGGGATGAGAATGAGCGGAGGCAGAGCCATTCGAAACCGTCCTCGGGCCGAGATTTTTCGCATAAGCGGGCGCGGCAGCGGCCACCAGCTTCAGGCGCCGCTCTCTCCCGCGCGTATCAGAATGGAGCGCGCGCGAAGGCGCACAGGCTCGTCGACCATCGCGCCATCGACCGCGGCCGCGCCATCGCCGCTCACCAGCACCTTGCGGGCCCAGGCGATCTCGCCCGGATCGGGAGCAAAGCCGGCACGGATGGCCTCGATCTGCCGGGGATGGATGCAGAGCTTGCCACTGAAGCCGAGTTCGCGGGCATGGCGCGCATCCCCTGCAATCATGGCGGCATCGTCGATCGCGGTGGTCACGCCGTCGATCGGCGGCAGGAGGGATGCAAGCCGCGAGGCCAGCACCAGCTCGCTGCGGGCCGCGAGCAGAGCCTCCCGGCTATGGGCGCAGCCGAGATCGGCGCAGAAGTCGATGCTGCCGAAGGCGAGGCGCGCGACATTGCCGGTCGCCGCGATAAGACGGGCATCGGCGAGGCCGCGCGCGCTCTCGATGAGCGCGATCACCGGCATCGGCAGGCGCGCGCACAGTTTCGCGAAGGCCTCGCCCGCTTCGGCCTTCGGAACCATCACCGCAGCGAGCTTCAGTCCCATGAGCTCCGCGATATCGGCCTCATGCCAGGGCGTGCCGAGCCCGTTGATCCGCAGGATGATCGGCAGATCGGTGAAGTCGTCCCGCAATGCTGCCCGCGCGGCCGCCTTGTCATCGCGAGCGACGGCGTCCTCGAGATCGAGGATGACGGCGTCGCAACCGGCCGAGGCGGCCTTGCCGAAGCGTTCAGGCCGGTTGCCCGGCACGAAGAGCGGAACCAGGCAATCCAGCGCCGCGCTCATGCCCGGTACGCCTTCGCCGACATGCAGGCCGGGCCGCCCTCACGCGCCGTCCAGAGCTCGAGCCCGCCCTCTGCCTCGCGGGCATGGAGCGCGAAGTCGTCATGCTCGAAAAGCGGGGAAAGCCCGCGGAAGCTGAAGCGCTTCGGCGGCGCGCCGAGGAGTTCAGCGGCATAATTGCAGAGCCAGGCCGCCTGCAGCGGGCCGTGGACGACGAGGCCGGGATAGGCCTCGACCTGCTGCGCGTAGCTGCGGTCGTAGTGGATGCGATGGGCGTTGAAGGTCAGCGCGGAATAGCGAAACAAGAGCGCCGCCCCGCACTGTCGCGAACGACGATGCGTGCCCGGGTCGCGCGGTGTTGGCGCCTCGGCTTGTGCGCCCGGGACCGCGGCCTCGCGATAGACGATCTCCTGTCGCTCCTCCAGGACGAGGCTGCCATTCGCCTCGAGCCGGTGTTCGACCGTGACGAAGCAGAGCGGCCCGCTGCGACCGTGCTTGAGCGTGACATCCGCGATCCGCGAGACGCGCCTGACGCGGTCGCCAACCCTCAGATCTCCGTGGAAGGTTACGGCACCGCCCGCCCACATCCGCCGTGGCAGCGGTACAGGCGGCAGGAACCCGCCGCGGCTCGGATGACCGTCGGCCCCGAGCATGGCCATCGGCGCAGCCGGTTGCGCGAGGCAGAAATGGATCAGCTGCGGCAGGATCTCGCCCTGCCGGGCGG
Source organism: Allobosea rubneri (assembly GCF_032464875.1). Taxonomy (NCBI): domain Bacteria; kingdom Pseudomonadati; phylum Pseudomonadota; class Alphaproteobacteria; order Hyphomicrobiales; family Alloboseaceae; genus Allobosea; species Allobosea rubneri. The sequence continues at coordinate 443 of NZ_JAWDID010000071.1, read as the reverse complement.
GTTCGCCGGGAAAATCCATCGTCGCATGGTACTTGCGTGCGAGGTCCTCGCCGACGAGATCGACGGCGACATCCTCGCGGCCGATCCAGCCGCGCAGATGATCGATATCGAGGGCAGGAATCTCGTCACTCATGAGGCAGGCCTTCGCTGCTGGTCCGGGCAGTCGTGGAAGGGGGTGGCGAGCTGAAGGCTCGCATTCGCGAAGCGACGGCGGCAGCGCTCATCGGCACCGCCGCCTTGCCTCGTCGATCAAGGCTTCGGCGGCGCGAGGCCCGGAGGCGCACTCAGATCGAAGCCTCCTGGTCCGCCACCGATTCCCGGTATCTGGATTGAGTCGAACTGTTTGTTGATCTGCTGCTGGTCGAGCTGCACGGCGGATGACTTGTAGTGCATGACCATCTGCGGGAAGAGGCAGACGAGCGCGACCATGATGCACTGGATCA